>DATESH010000022.1:0-24305 GCA_035270965.1 Methanocorpusculum sp. | reverse complement strand
ATTATCGCGCCATACATTATCAGACCTATTGCAACAATAAAGAACGGCACAACAAAGATTCTGGAAATGCCTGCCTGGTAATTCTGAAGGTAATCGGTTATCTTCCCTCCTGCTGCAATCATTGCTGCAATTATTATCCAGATAATTGAACCATACATGAATGTCATGATATGATAGATGAGACCCACATCTTCTGTATTTGGGAAGTAGGTAATAATACTCATCAACCCGGAAATCACGCCGACAAGAATCAGGATTACGGCGACAAGATAAGCAATAAAGGAAAATCTTCCCTTCTTGAAGGAATCTATGAGTGCGTGCCACGCATAAATGAAATAACCATCCAGATTAAATCCCTTGAACAGGAGATATAACCCGATTATGCCGACAGCGACAAGGGGGGCGGAAACTGCGGGCGCAAGCAGAGCAACCAGAGAATAAAGGACAAGCACCAGTCCGATCGGGAGCAGAATTCCTTTTGCAATCTTTGGATCGTTAAAGAGTTTTTTGATAATATAGTAGGTTCCTTCGATGTTTGGCAGCTGTTTGATAATCACCCTGACAACACTTGCTACTTTCAGATGCGACTGAATAATCGGGAGAACATATTCGTCCTCGGCGCCGTCAGAGATGAGAATACAGTCCGTCACGCCGGTATCTTTAATGACTATCTGGAGAAGATCGGATATCCGTCTGTCTCCTTCGAGCATATTCATGTGGTTGCCTCCGATTACAGCGATTTCCACAGTTTCTCCCTTCTCTTTCAAAAGGTCATAGGTTTTAATGGCCTGAAAGATTGCATTCGTATCGGAATCTTCGGGGTCGGCTATTCCAAGTCTTGTTGCAGCATCAAGGCACGCTTCCCGACCAACGGCAGGGCTGACTATGCCTGCCTTATATCCTACGTCATCATCCCTGTCAATGCTCAGAATCAGAGTACGTGCCGTCATTCTTATACAATTACCATTTATCGATTATATATCTGTGGGAAAAAAACAGTAAAAAATATGGGTGATATTTAAAAAACTTCAGATAAGCTTGGAGCGCTGAAGTTTTAACAGGTCCTCGGTAGTCAGTCTCTCTCCACTCTTGAATGCGTTGAAGATATTTTCTGCTTCCTTTCTTGCGGACTTGTTCTCTTTTACGTTCTTTACTTTCCTCTGCTTTGAATGGATGCCTGTCAGGACTTTATCGTAATCACGCAGTTGTTTCTGGCATTCAAGGAAGCTCTTGTGCTCAGCATCTGCAGCTTCCTGGGCTTCAACGAACTGTTTGTGTTTTGCATCTGCACCTTCCCGTGATTTGTCCGCCTTTCGGTAGCACTCGACCATTAAGTCGTGGTGTTTCTGGGCAAGTTCTGCCTTTTCGGTGACTTCTGCGTGGATTGCAGATGCCTGTTTACGGAATTCACGTGCGTCGATTAAAAGTCCGCGGACTTCTTTGTTCTGTTCATGCTCAACTACCTGGTCTTTGAGTTCGGATCTGAGTTGTTTGATTTTATCAACAAGTTCATTCTCCTTCTCTTTGGACATCGGCTCGGTCTGCTGTTTCACTTCGAGCTGGTCAATCTGACGCTGGATGTCTTTTGCATTTGGCTTCTTTTCGTGGCTCTGCTGGGCTGCGGCGCCGCTTCCCTGTTCTCCACGGAGAGCATCAATCTGTTCAAAGAGGGCGTTTGCCTTGTCGTTTAACTCGTTCCTCTTTTCTTTCAGGGACTGAACCTCAGTATTGGACTGGTCACGGAGTTCTTTGTTTTTCTGTGCGTCTTCAACATACTGGCGTGTCGCATTGTTTAACTCGTTTCTTTCACGTGCAAACTGGCTTGCCTGTGCGTTTAACTCGTTACGTTTTGCTTTGTGTTCTTCAGACTCTTCAAGAAGTACTTTTCTTTTATCGACAAGATCTTCGGTCAACGTTCTTACCTATCCTGAGCAGCCGTATATGGAGAAAATCTATTGAGAGGAGTCTGCGCAGGAGAAAAATCAGATATACATGAAAAATGATGTAAAAACAAGTTCAAAGTTTCAATGATAGTATTCAATCTCCTGTACTGACTGCCGATTCTCAGGACTTTTTCAACTCCACAGATATACGACTTTCCTATAATTACTTGAGATATGTACTAATAAATGTATCGTAAAAATACTGCTGAAAACAGTCTATTCACACCAACTGGTAAACCCGGGTCGGGTGTTTGGGGCAGACTGAGTATTTGTCTGCCCCGTTATATTTTGTGATTATTTTTCCCGTATTTGTAGTGTGGTGTAGTGTGTGTGTGTGTGTGTGTGTGGTTTGTGGGAGGGTTACATAATCCAGTCAAATGAGGAGCCGCTGCGTGCAGTTGCGGTGTTCTGTTGATGGGTCATGGATGATGATGATGAGGTAGATGAACTGGGTGATGAGTAATTTGAACTGGTGTTGCCTGCCTGGAAGGTGGTAACTGAGTGACCGCCGAGAATCTGGGGGCTCTGGATACCGGTCATAATCGCAAGGACTGAGACTTTACCTTCGTAATCTTTGCGAACTCTGGCTCCCCAGATGACATCTGCGTGCGGGTCGAGTTCGTAGGTGAGTTGCTGTGCAATTTCTTCTGCATCGTGGAGAGTTAAATCATTTCCTCCGGTGATGTGGATCAGACTGCCGGTTGCTCCGCGGAAGTCGATGTCAAGCAGTGGGTGGGCAAGACAGTCACGGATGACAGACTCTGCTTTGTTTTGTTGTTTGGACTCTCCGACGAGCATGACTGCAAGTCCGCCTTTACTCATGATGGCGCGGACATCTGCATAATCGATGTTGATTAAGGATGGTTCGGTGATTGTCTCAGAAATTCCTTTGACAGTTTCAGCGATGATCTGATCCATAACGGAGAATGCCTGACCAAGTGGAAGGTTCGGCACAAAGTTCTTGAGTCTGTTGTTGTCGAGGACAATAACCGAGTCAGCTGACTGACGCAGTGCTTCAAGACCTTCTTCAGCTTTAAGCATTCTTGCCCGCTCAACCTGGAACGGGTAACTGACCATTGCAACTACAATTGCTCCGTGTTCCTTTGCAATCTGTGCGACAACCGGCGCGGATCCGGTTCCGGTTCCTCCACCCATGCCTGCCGTAATGAAGACAAGGTCGGCATCTTTCAGAATCTCCTCGAGAGTCGGGCGTGCCATTTCTGCGGCGCGGCGACCTACGTCCGGGAAACCTCCGGCACCAAGGCCGCGGGTCAGTGATTTGCCAATTAAAACGCGCTTGTCAGCCTGAATCATATCCAGGTGCTGTTTGTCGGTATTAATTGCGATTGTCTCGGATCCTGCAACTTTCATGTTGTGGAGTCTGTTAACCGTGTTGTTTCCGGCTCCTCCGCATCCGACAATTACAATTCTTGGCTGTCCAAGCATGTCGTCATCGTCAACAATGGAACTTGTCTGGATTCCTTTCTCGAGCTCTGAATTCTTCAGTGCTTCATTGATAATACTCTGCATTTTTTCTAAACACCCCAAATAATTTAACTTTTAAAGTCGTACGTCGAATGTGGAGACCTGATCACTTTCACGCATGAGTTTTTCGCCCCGCTGGGATAGAAATTCTCTTACAGCATATCTAACTGCTTCTGATACTGATGGAAAATCGCCTATATCAACGAGTTTCTGGAGCAGTAATACCTGCTGATCTGGTAAGCGTATTGTGATTCGGTCCATTATAACTCCAATCTGACATGTGTCAGCCAATTGTCTGCCTTCTGTCTGACACATGTGGGACACAAGACTGACGTCCGGGTTTGGACAAAATCTAATTGGATGTTTAAGTATATAATACTACTCTGAAAGAATCCGGTCGTAAAATCAGTCTTCTTCTCTATCTGTGGTTTATTTATGTCGACAAAGACCACGATAATAGTATAATATGCAGGAACATTTTCCCGAAAAAGCGGTTCACGGCGGTCGGATTCTCGCGCTCCGACAAAATTACAATGGAAACCTTCTTGACGTGAGTGCAAGCATGAATCCGTTTGTTCCTGATATTTCCTGCGACTTCAGGAATACGGATCTCTGCGCGTACCCTGATGATTCATACACGGCTTTGAAGGAGAAAATAGGTCGTGTTTTTTCCCGTGATACAGAAGAAATATGTGTTGGAAACGGCTCGGCAGAGTTGATCCGGGTATATTGCAATGTGGTGCTCTCCCGGCATGATACTGTCAGAATCGATTCACCGACTTTTTCAGAATATGATCTTTCCGTCAGGCTTGCCGGAGCAGATGTTGTTTCCGGAAAAGATGCCAATGTTCGTATTCTTTGTAACCCAAATAACCCAACCGGGATTTTAACTCCCAGAAATGAAATGCTCATGAATCTTGATGACTGTTCTCAAAAAGGGAGCCGACTCTTTGTGGATGAAGCCTTCATGGAACTCGCCGCACGAAATGAGTCTATCTCTGATATACAATCAGAGAATCTTTTTGTGATGCGATCGATAACCAAATGCTTCTCTGTTCCGGGAATACGGTTCGGGTTTGGGTTCGGTCCTGCAGATCTGATTAAAGAAATGGAAATCGCGAGAACGCCTTGGACTGTGAATGCTTTTGCAGAGGCCTTTACTATTTCAGCACTTGATCACTACGATGAACTGGCTCTTTCAGCGGCAAAAATATCTGCAGAACGTGAATGGTATTTTGCCCGCCTCACAGATTTGGGTCTGCATTTTGAACAAAGTTCGGTGAACTATATATTAGTGCATCTTGGAAGGAATGCTGCAGAGTTCACCGATGCCATGCTGAAACACGGGGTTCTTGTCAGGGACTGCACATCGTTCGGTCTGCCTGAATCAATCCGGGTTTCGGTTCAAACCCGTGAGAAGAATGCCTTCGTAGTGGAGGCGATGTCCGCATGCTTGCACTGATTCTTGCGGGAGGCGATGGTTCAAGACTCAGGCTCGGAGAAAAAGCCCTGGTCCCTGTTCATGATCGTCCTATGATTTCCTGGGTGCTGGATGCATTCACCAGGGCGGGGTGTGATCCCTTTGTTGTGACTTCGCATAAGACACCTTTCACCCGGAACTGGTGCCGTGCGAATAATGTTGAGTTTATTGACACGACCGGTATCGGTTATGTTGAAGACCTTCGTGAAGCGGTTGAGCTTTCCGGGGAGGATGGTCCGATTTTTACCTCTGCTGCTGATATTCCCTGCCTGACTGCAGATATTATTCAGAAGGTTCTTGATGCGTATCATGCATCAGGAAAGTCTGCCTGTTCCACATGGATTCCGCTCACTCTCTGCAATAAATATGGAATGCTGCCAAGATACCGTGAGCTGATTAATGGAGTCCCTGCCACTCCCTGTGCGCTGAATATATTCATGGGAAGTCTTGTTGATGAGGTTCAGGATGAACTCTGCCTCCTGCTCGATGAACCGGGTCTGGCATTCAATATCAATACACGTGAAGAGCTGTCCGTCTTGGAGAGAGAATTCAGTTCTATCCGTGGAATCTGATTTAGCCTCTCTTATTCTAAGAATACGTGTATGAAAAAGCAGGAGCCGTAAGTATAAACACTCTCTCCCTCCAATATTATCTACTCAACATGGCAGACGCAGATATTCGAAATGATATATATGTCCTGGCACTTCAAAACGCCGTGAAACACAAGGCTGTTCCGCGTGCCGGCGCCATTTTAGGCAGTGTAATGGGAACCCATCCGGAGCTCCGTGCAAAAGCAAAAGAAATCAACGCTATCCTTCCTGAGATTCTTGCCGAAGTCGAAGCTCTCTCTTTGGAGCAGCGGGAAGAAAAACTGATGACACTCGATCCCGAAGCCATCGGGAAAATGCACGAAAAAAAGGAGCGGAATCATGAACTACCCGACCTTCCTGATGCAGAAAACGGCGTTGTCATGCGGTTTGCGCCAAACCCGTCTGGTCCTCTCCATCTCGGGCATGCCCGTGCATCGGTCCTGAATGACTACTACGTAAAAAGATACGGCGGTAAATTCTACTATCGTGTGGAGGATACTGACCCCAAACGTGTTGATCCTGCAGCATATGATATGGTCATAGAAGATCTCAAATGGCTGGGTATCGGGATTACCGATGTGATTTACCAGTCGGACCGTTTTGATATTTACTATGACTATGCCCGTGAACTCATAAAAATCGGCGGGGCATATATGTGTACCTGCGATAACAACGAGTTCCGTGAGAAAAAGCTCAAGAAGATTCCCTGTCCGTGCCGTGATCTCTCTGTCGAAGAGAACCTGAAGCGGTTTGAGGATATGCTCGCTGGCAAATATGCCGAGGGAGAGATTACGCTCCGTGTCAAAACCGATATTGCCCATCCCGACCCTGCAGTCCGTGATTTTGCTGCAATGCGTGTATTAACCAGCACACCCCACCCGAGAAAACCCGGAGTCTTTGTGTTCCCACTGATGAACTTCTCGGTGGTAATTGATGATCACCTTCTTGGAATGACGCATGTCATCCGTGGAAAAGATCATATTGCAAACACCCGTCGTCAGGAATATATCTACAACTACTTCGGCTGGAAGATGCCTCACTTCTACCATTATGGGAGGATGTCCATCGCCGGACTTGAACTGTCCACCTCCGGAATGCGGAAAGGAATCAATGAAGGTCTTTACACCGGATGGGATGATATCCATCTGGGCACGCTTCGTGCCCTCGCCCGTCGCGGTATTCAGCCGGAGGCGGTTCGTGCTGCCACCGTCGATATCGGTATGGGCGATACGGATATCTCATTCTCATGGGAGAATTTGTTTGCCCAGAACAAGGCAGTCATTGATGCCGGAGCAGATCGGTATTTCTTTGTACCGGATGCAGTTGAAGTTGATATTATCGGAGCTCAAAATACCGAAGCCCATGCTCCGATTTATCCAAACCAGCCTGAGCGGGGAGAACGCATTCTTCCATTCACTGGTAAAGTTCTCCTGCCAAAGTCCGAGATGGAGATTGGCAGAATGCTCCGGCTCAAGGACCTGTTCAATATCAAAGTCACTGGTGTAAACACTGCGGAGTATACAGGAAATTCACTTGCTGATGCACGTTCATCAAAGGCCGCGATTGTTCAGTGGCTTCCTGCACAGATGGCGACGCCATGTTCAATTCTGATGCCCGAGGGAATCTCCGAGGGATTCTGTGAACCGGCAGTATTAGGTTACGCAGGAAAAATCGTTCAGTTCGAACGGATTGGATTCTCGAAAATAGATGCAATCAAAGACGGAAAAGTGATTGCTTACTTCACTCACCGCTGATGTCAGCATCCGAGGTTGCGGGTCTTCTTGCAGGTGAAGAGGTTACCCTCTCACATATCAGGCGTGCCGTTCACCACCTCACAAAACAGAATCGTGCCCTTCTTTATGATGAAGAACATCCTATGCACAAATCAGCTGCAGGGGAGTTCTTCGAGGCACTTGTCTATGAACTTCTTTTAAGTGCGTCGGAAGATGTGCCCTGTATCCAGTCAATTGCGGCGAAACTCTCTGATGCTGAGTATGTCCCCTACGATAAGTACTCGCCCGATGGATTATGGTACTCCCGTGACGGCGGAATCCGGTTTAAGATAGGGGGGCGCGTTGCAGCAGAGATGGATCTTCTTGTCAGGACCCGGGATGGTATCAGGGTTTTTGGCGAGGTCATCACAAGCCCGACAGGGACCAAGGGGTTTCTGGCAGAAGTTGCCGCAAAAAAATTACTATTGTCCGGACTCTACGGAGATCCGGTCGAGTTTCTGCTTGTTCTTCCAACCGAGCCCGCTAATGGTCTTCGTTGTGTCGGAGAAGATGACGCGTTTGCAGTAATTCCGGGTGGAGATCTGCTCTATAAAAAAGTGTTTAAATCTGAGGTAGTGATGCGTAAACTTTCACCGGCAAAAAGCACAAAGAGAGTGGACGGACGAGTCTGGTAAAAAAAGGGGAAAGTAATCAGAGACCATTTACCAGAGATTTCCTGGTAATGATTCCAAGCACTTTTTTACCATCTGCAACTGGGATAGTGCTGATGTTTTTTGCAATCATCAGGTCCACTACTTTTGATACAGGTGTGGTCACCTGAGTTGTGATGAGTGGTGATGACATGATGTCACCTGCAGTGACGTTCCTGAGGGCGTTATCGAAGTGTTTGTCAATCTCACTTTTCAGTTTCACGAGAATTTTGGCAACATCGGTTTCAGTAATCATTCCGACAGGTTCATTTCCATCCATGACAACGAACCGGGTTGCCTCGTTGTTTGAAATTCTGCGATGAATCTGGACGACACGGTCATTGATATCAATTCTTGGTGCAATTTCGATAAATGCATCAAGATTTCCTTCTGGTCTGATATATTTCAGGAGGTCTCCTTTGGTAACCTGACCGATGAGCCGGTGTTCATCATCCCATACAACGACAATTTTATATCTTTGGAGAAGCGGGACTAGTAACTCCGCGTCCTGATCCTGATAAACCGCAGTAAAGTCATCTTTTGTAACGCTTGCAACGCGAATCTGGGATGCGGGAATGTTCCCTGTTTTTTTGCTTCCCATTTTTTCTGCGATGGTTCGTCGGGATGCAGTCCCGACTACGACGTGATCATTTGTGACCACAAGTGGGTCAATTCCTTCATCGAGCATTTTCGAAAGAGCTTCCGGAATCAGTGCAGATTTTGCAATCGAAACAGGTTTGGACATTACGTCTTTTACGGTTAGTTTCTGGTTCATTTTTGCTACCTCCTATGTTGAAGTATATATTCAGATGTGAAATGGAAACATCGTTTTTCTTTGCAGCCCAATTTCTGCAAAGGGTGTTTTCCGGAGTGGCACCAGGCAAATCATCTGCAGATATTTTCAGATGTCATCTGGTGGAGGACCTGGGTCATACTTTTTCAGTGAAAGCTTTTACCAGGTCGAAATCAGTTACAATACCTTTGACTTCTCTCCCGTCCAATACCGGGAAAGCTCCGATTCCGCGGATCAGCATCTCTTTCGCCACGTCGTTGACGGGCATGTCTGCTGTAACCGTCCTGATGTCTGAGGTCGTCATTACGTCACGTACTGGAAGGCTGAGGAGTTCTTCGACAGTTCCTGTCTTCATCTCGGAAAAGACTCTGCCTTTTCCAATATAATCCATAATATCCGTGGCAGTAATCATCCCAAGAAGGATGCCGTCTATTACTACTGGCAATCTGCGGTATCCATGTTCTACAATCTGTTTTGTTACCTGACTGATGGGGACATCCGGTGCGATATTTTTCGGGGTTGTCGTCATGATGTCCCGAACCACAAGGTCTGATTCTATTCCGGCAAGCATCCTGATTATATCATACTCGGTGACGATGCCTGCAATTGTGTTGTCAGGATTCAGGATGGGAAATCCGCCATGTCCCGTTTTCAGCAGAACTTTTGCTGCGGCTTTAATGGTGGTCGAGGGGGTAAAGCCTGTTACATTTAACGTAGCTATTTCCTTGATATTATCATTTAAGGCAGCAAGGAGGTTTCCCTTATGTTTTGTTGCAATGAGATTATATCTGTTACCACCCCCCATCATATCTATCACATCGGTGATTGTAACAATGGCAATCATCTTTCTGGTTCCGGGATCGGTGATGGGCAGACGGCGGAAGTTGTGTCGGCTCATCGTCTGGATTCCTTCAATAATACTCATAGTTGGCGGGACGGAGATGACATTTACACTTGCGATATCAAGGATACAATTCTTTTTTCCTTTGGATTGGTTTGCTGGTGTTGTCATGTTTCTATCATCTGTAGGATGGTATAAAGAGTAAATGCTCTGTCATGAGTTAAAATGTTTATGTTTTGAGTATTATCTGAAAATTAACGCGCAAAAATTTAACATTTTATTGGGGTCATTTCTCATTTGTCCAAAGTTTTGCTAAGGGGTATTTAAGGTGAAGGCAAAGATAATTTATAGGTGGGATGTAATAAATAAAACATAAAGATATTTTCCAGGACTTTTTCACCGCTCTTGTCTGAGAGGGTACCTTAGGTTTGCCGGTTAAATAGCATGAGGTTTATATCCCATAAAGAAAGATATACTACGTAATCCAATTTAGGTGTTTTAATGGTAGCATTTCCACGTATAAGAAATTTTTTCGGAAAGCTGTTTGGCAAAAAAAGGTCGCGTGTGGGGATATATGGTCCGCCAAATGCGGGTAAAACCACACTTGCCAACCGGATTGTCCGGGATGTGACCGGTGAAGCAGTTGGACCGGTCAGTGAAATACCTCACGAGACCCGTCGTGCGAGAAGAAAAGAAGGCGTTGAGATTAACTCGGGCAGCACCAAACTCCTGATTGATATCGTTGACACCCCCGGTGTTACGACAAAGATTGATTATCATGAGTTTATGGAGTATGGTATGGAGCAGGACGAAGCCATCGCCCGAGCCCGTGAAGCTACCGAAGGAGTTGCCGAAGCCATGCACTGGCTGCGTGAGGATATTGACGGGGTAATCTATGTTCTTGACAGTACTCAGGATCCATTCATGCATGTGAATATCATGATGGTCGGTATTATTGAGGCTCGTAAGCTGCCGGTCATTATTGTTGCAAACAAGATTGATCTTCCGGATTCAGCCCCGCAGAGAATCAAAAGTGCGTTTCCCCAGCACCCCGTTGTTGAGATCTCCGGTCTTGAGGGTCACAACATGGATGAACTCTATGCGAAGATTTCCGAGGTTTTCAGGTGAAGTAAATGATTCAGGGAGTTCAGATTGATATGTTGTCCGCCGAGCGTCTTTCCAAGATGACGTCATACGAAAAGATACGCCTGATTTTGGATGATGTCCGTCAGGGAAGCGTTGTTGTCTTGGAGAGAGGTCTTACCCCGGAAGAACAGGGTAAACTTCTTGAGACAACGATGATGGAAATCAATCCCGGGACATTTTCCGGTATTGAAATCGAAACCTACCCGTCAACCGGCAGCGACAAAGGATTCATTACGAAACTTTTCGGAAAAAAGAGCAATGCTCCGCGTCTGATGGTCATTGGTCCGGTTGATCAGTTGAAAATGCTTTCACGGGAAAAAGACAGACTTATTGCGTGGGCATCCGCAGCACAGTAATCCATGCCTCATAAATGTACAAAATGCGGGCGCGAGTTCCGCGATGGATCTGTTGAGATTCTCCGCGGTTGCCCGAGTTGTGGCGGCAAAAAGTTTCTCTACGTGAGTGACCGCGTGAAGAATGAGGATGTGCTGGAAGGAAAGTCCATAGAAAAGATTGCCGAAGAGACGAAACAGGAAGTACTTGAAGTAAAACACCAGGGACCCGCTACCCGCCCGACCGATATTCTGGAACGTGTCGAGAGTGTCAGAATTGTCAGTAAAGGTAAATATGAGCTGAATCTCGAACGGCTTGCAGAATCTCCGGATATTATTATCGGTATGGGAGATGACGGCAAATATATGCTGGATCTTCCGTCCATGTCAAAGAGAAAGACAAATCTTAAAAAGAAGTAGGACCTTACTTCAATATTTTTTTAGCGGCATATTTCCGTAACTGTTCATCAATATTTTCTTAAGATGTGAATAATGAACATTCAGGAATTTTCTCAAATAATCTCCTGGAAATAATTCTCAAAAAAATGGAACGGGCCAAGAGGGATTTGAACCCCCGACCTGCGGATTAAGAGTCCGACGATCTGCCTGACTGATCTACTGGCCCATGTTCTATGTCGTTTGACCTAATTACATATGCCGCAGTAATATTTATAGATTTTCTTATAATCTTCCTGATGGTGTTGAATCTCCATACCATTAATAAATTAACAATGCAAATAGATAGGTATGGTTGAGACTGATGGGACTGCAGCCGCACCCCAGAAAAATAAAAATAAACAAATAAAATATCTTATGCTGGGATGCGGGAGTATTGGTTATAATGTACTCGAAGAGTTAGACGAAACAAATGACAATATTCTGATTGTCGATTCCGATCAAAAGCGCATCGATGATCTGCGTGACCACCGTCATCAGGCAATGATAGGCGATATCAGCGATCCCCTGTTAGTTGCCAAAATACCTGAACCCGAAGTTGTTTTCGTTTTATCATCGAATAAAGATGCCAATCTTGCCGCAGTCCAGAATCTCAGGAAAGTGTATCCCGATGCAAATATAATCGCCCGTGCTGTCGATCTTTTTTCCACGGATATGCTTGCCGATAACGGGGCTGATGTTGTCTTATATCCCCAGCAGGTTGTTGCCAAGTCGGCTGTGAATCACATGGCAAATCTTATTGCCTCAAGAAATGCCCAGAAACTTCATTCACTTCTTGCTTCATGGACCGGCACGCTTGGAATTATCACTCACAAAAATCCTGACCCTGATTCAATTTCCAGTGCAATGGCACTATCAGTAATTGCAAACGATGCCTCGAATGGTAAGCTTACAACCAGGATTCTTTATGAGGGAAACATAGGGCATCAGGAAAACCGTGCATTTGTCAATCTGCTTGAGATAAAAATGGAGCATCTGACAAAAGAGATTCTGACTGAATGTAATTATCTCGCCCTGGTGGACTGTGTTGCTCCCGGAATGAATAACGATCTCCCTTCGGACACCAAGATTAATATCATTATCGATCATCACAGTGCAGATGGTGTTATACGGGAGAATAAACCGGATTTCCTCGAATCCAGACCGGAAGCCGGTGCGACGGCATCTATTCTGACCCAATATCTGCAGGAGCTTTATCTCCCGCTTGATACGAAAGTTGCAACAGCTCTTTTCTATGGAATCCGTGCAGACACGCATGAATTTCAGAGGAATGTCGCATCCCAGGATCTGTATAATGCTGCATACCTTCTGCCGCACACGGACCGCGCCTTACTTGAAATAATTATGGCACCGTCCTTATCCCAGGAAACAATAGATGTTCTTGGAGCTGCTATCCAGAACCGCGAGGTAAAACAGGGATACCTCTTTTCCAATGTGGGATACGTAAGAAACAGGGATGCTATTCCCCAGGCAGCAGATCTGCTTCTAACGCTTGAAGGAGTGACTACATCTCTTGTGTATGGGATTACTGATACCCACATCACACTTTCGGCAAGAAACAAGGACATTCGTCTGCATGTCGGCGATGTGATGAAGGAAGCCTTCTCTAGGATTCCCGGGGCATCTGCTGGCGGTCATGCTACAATGGCGGCTCTGTCAATTCCCCTGAACACTTTTTCCCTGGTCAAAGACAAAGAGCAGCTTCTCTCGATGGTCATTGACCCGATTCTTTCCAATTTCATGAAACTTGTTGGTATTTCCGAGGCTGAAGGGGATGAAACCTGAAGACTGGGAGCCCCATTATCGCCGGATTCTGGAATATTTTGGTTTTTCGCGCGAAGATGATGAACGTTCGGCACAAATTCTTTCTGAACTTTTACCGGGAAATGACATAGGTCTTCTGCAGAAAACCATTTATCTGCGGGACTGTATTGTCTGCGGGAATGCTCCCTCGCTTCCGTCCGAAATCAAAAAAACGGAATTCGGAGACAAACTCGTGATTGCGGCTGATGCAGCGGCGCATGTATTGTATTCCAAAGGAATCCGCCCGGATATTATTCTGTCCGATATGGATGGCATGGATGATGATTTTCTGGAGATGAATGCAGCCGGAACAATTCTTGTTCTGCATGCCCATGGAGATAATATTCCGCTTGTCCGGTCCTGGGTCCCGAAAGTGAAAGGTCCTGTTGTCGGAACCACACAGAGCACTCCTCTGGGTAATGTCTATAATTTCGGAGGATTTTCCGATGGTGACCGCTGTGTGTTCGCAGCATATGAGATGGGGGCAAAATCCGTTGAACTGATTGGGTTCGATCTGGACGACAGAAATGTCGATCCGGTGAAACATGGTAAACTGATGATTGCACGGGATCTTCTGAAGTTAGCTGGTCATGACGTCTGATGCGGTAATTATAGACGGATACGTGGACGAGCCTGCGTGTCTGGGTGTTCCCCCCTATATCTCGCCTTATATCCGGACGATAGCCGGTGTTTTGAAAGAACATGGTTATGCTGTGCGGTATGTGACGATTGACGAGCTCCGGAAAAATCCGCTTGCAGTTCCAAAACTGCGCGATGCATCAATTGTTGTAATGATTGCCGGGGTTACTGTTCCCGGCAAATATCTTTCGGGAACTCCGGCAACATTGAGCGAACTTCAGCAGATCGGGTTCATGCTTCGCGGGAAATCCATCTCTCTTCTGGGTGGTCCGATTGGGTTCGGTTATTCTCCACAGGGTGGGGCGCGTGCGGTTAAAGAGGCGGTTTCCGGATGGACTGCTATGCTTAGAGGGGAGCCTGCCGCGGCTCTAGATTCCTACCTTTCAGGTGGGGAGCCTGAGGGAATGTTGTCTTATCCCGACTACAATCGCTGGGCGGTAATTGGTGCCGATATCATTCTTCAGCATCCGTTCTATCCATATGTAATGTGCGAACTGGAAACGGCGAAGGGCTGTTTCAGATATATAACCGGCGGGTGTTCTTTTTGTACCGAGCCCTTCTATGGTATGCCGAGAATGCGTGAAATATCGGGTATTTCTGCAGAGGTGACAGCTCTTGCAAAAGCAGGAGCCAGGCATTTCCGGCTTGGACGCCAGCCTGACCTGCTTGTTTTCGGAACTTCCGGTTCCGAGTATCCAAAACCAGATCCCGACAAACTTCGTTCACTCTTTTCCTGTGTTCGGGCTGCTGCTCCGGATCTCCAGACACTCCACATCGACAATATAAATCCCGGGACGATTGCCCGCCACGAAGA
The DNA here is from genome assembly GCA_035270965.1 of Methanocorpusculum sp. GTDB lineage: Archaea > Halobacteriota > Methanomicrobia > Methanomicrobiales > Methanocorpusculaceae > Methanocorpusculum. The sequence goes on along the minus strand of DATESH010000022.1, from coordinate 9,561 downwards.
AGCTTCAAGAGAGGCACTCCAGGCAATTGTGGATGGACACACAGCGGGAGACATAGCAGCGTTTGGTGTCGAGTCTGTTGATCCGGTTGTCATCGAGGCAAATAATCTGAAAGGTTCACCAGACCAGATTTACCGGGCGATTGAAATCGTCAATGAAGTTGGTGCCGTACGACGGAATGGCATTCCTGAGCTTCTGCCGGGTCTCAACTTTATCGGGGGACTTGCCGGAGAAACAGCAGAAACGTTTGCTCTGAACAAGGAATTTCTGAACAAAATTCTTACTTCCGGTCTTCTTGTAAGGCGGGTGAACATCCGTCAGCTTATGCCGTTTGAGGGCACGCGGGCGTATGAGAACAACTGTCTGGGAATTCATGATAAATTGTTTCATCAGTTCAAAGATGAGGTCAGAAGCATGTTTGACGTGCCGATGCTCGAACGGGTGTTTCCTGTTGGAACAGTTCTCACTGACGTTCATGTAGAAATCTCAGGTGTGGTTTCATTCGGGCGGCAGATGGGAACGTATCCGGTGCTTGTCGGAATACCAATGCCGCTTTTAATAGGGACGTGTCTGAATGCCGCCGTCGTATCCTATGGTGCCCGGAGCCTGACCGCGCTTCCTGTTCCAATCCGGATTAATACTTTACAAGCCCCGGCTCTCAAATGGATTCCCGGGATCTCGAAAAAACTTGCTTTGAAGGTTGTTGCCGGAATGCCGTATTCAGATGCAAAGGCGTTCAAAAAAGTGGTTATGTCTGATGAGGTTGACCCTCTTCTGCCTTTAATGGAATATTAAAGTTCTTTTTCTAAGACGAGTCTGGGTATGTCCGGGTAGAAATATTTCTCCACCCGTTTTCGAATTTCAAAACCGTTTTTCATATAGAAAGAGAGCGCAGTAGTATTTGTTTCGGCGACCGTCAGGTGAACTTTTTTTACTTCGTGTTTTTTCATCTCGGCAAAAAGAGTGGTTGCAAGTTCTGTGCCGACTTCGATTCTCTGGAATTCCGACTTCACCCCAATCCGGATAAGTTTTCCTGTATTCGGATCATCAAGATGAATCCCCCCGAGAATGTATCCTACAATTTCATGAGTTTGTGCATCTTCGGCGACAAAAAACAGACTTGGGAATAGTTCCTCGATATGACGGAAGAGCACATGCCCCCCCATTCCCTCAAACAGGTGTGCGTCCAGACGGCAAATGTTGGCATAGTCTGCCGTGGTGTAGTTTCGGACCCGGATCTGTTCCATGATTTCGTACTATATGGATGTATGATGTGTTGAATATATCTCACATCCTCTCCCGGGAAATAGTAAGATACTTATGCGTGAACGCAGATATCATTCAATATTATGAAGTGGCAGATATCGGAACTTTTTGGAATGAATGTATATTCCGACAAGGCAGTGTTCCTCGGTAAGGTGGAGGATGTTGTTTTGGATGTTACCAATAAAAAAATCAGCGGGCTTGCTCTTACAAATGTAAATAAAGATGTAATTGACACGAAGAATTTTCAGGGCGTTATCATTCCATATCGTATCGTCAAAGAAGTCGGTGATATCATTATAGTCCGCCACATTCCCGGTGCCTTCAAGGTTGCCGGTGAACCATTATTCGGAGAATAATTTTCATTTATGAAAGATCGAGAAATTTTTGCCGGTCTTTCAACAACAGTTCCTTTTGTATTGCGACTTGACGGCAGGTCGTTCCATCATTTTTCAAAAGACCGATACAAAAAACCGTATGACAAGGTGTTTTCAGATGCAATGGTGAAGACTTCCCTTGCGCTTATGAAAGACAGCGGATTTTCTCCATCGTTTGCGTACACGTTTTCCGATGAAATCAGCATCTACGTGCCGACCGCTGTCTTTGACGACCGGGTGGAGAAACTGGTTTCCGTTTCTGCAGCGTTTGCTTCGTCAGCATTCACCCTTTATTCCGGGGCAACCGAACCTCTGGCATTTGATGCCCGGATTGTCCCAATGGAGATGATTTTGTTCCCGGCATATCTTTCGTGGCGTCAGGCAGAGGCGTGGCGAAACCACATGAACGGGTATGTCCAGAAACTTCTCCTGGATGAAGGCATGTCTTCGACGGATGCGCAGAAGAAGCTTGACGGTATGAATGCCGCTGCTCTGCACGAGTTTGCATTTGGAAAGGGTATCAATCTCGCTGAAACACCATCATGGGAAAGACGTGGTGTCTGTGTTTATCGTGATGTGGTGATGCGGGATGGATATAATCCGAAAACAGATGAGAAAGTATCAGTTCCACGAAGTGTGGCAGTTGTTGATGAAGACGTGCCCCTTTTCAAGACACCGGAAGGAACCGAGTGGATCCTTTCGAAGATACGTTAAAAAAAAAGCATATCTGCCATATTTTTTTAATATTACTAACATGACCCCCTCATAGGTTACCTGTGGTCATGTAAACCGGGAGTTTGGAGTATAAATGATAATAAAAATTAATGTTAATACAAATACATTAAAAAACATAGCGAGGAATGGATTTGAACCATCGATCTACGGGTTATGAGCCCGTCGGGATCTCCTGACTACCCCACCTCGCTCCAGATATGCACTAGACACTTCTTGTGCCTAATAACATAGGGGTGTGTCACATAAATACGTTTGCATAAGAAGTTTCCATATAATGATAAGGAATCATCGCTCATCTTAAAACAAATATGACAAATATCAGTGATCAGATATCTCCCCCGACCGAAGCAATGCCTATAATTCATCTTTCAGAAGATAATTTCAACGCATTCACTCTCCGGATTCCATCTCTGGTAATTGACTTCTGGGCAGAATGGTGCGGGCCATGCAGGTATTTTGCCCCTATATTTGAAGAAATTTCTCTTGAATATCCGGAAATTCAGTTTTGTAAATGCAATACCGAGGAAAACTGTCACATAGCAACCGAGCTTCGCATAAATGCCATCCCGACACTTATGTTCATTAAATCAGGGACAGTGGTTCGAATACATTGCGGGGTATTATCAATAGAAGAATTCAGAGAGGAACTTAATTCCGTATTCCGCGCATGAATCTGTTTCCCTCACTTCACCCGACTTTGCAGGAACTTCTTCTCACAGGTCTTGGCTGGGATAATCTCCGGCCGGTTCAGGAAGAGACCTTTATCTCTGTAAGCAGCGGGGCGGATACTCTGGTCATTGCCCCGACAGCGGGAGGAAAAACAGAAGCCGCTTTTTTCCCCGTCATTGATGCGATTCTGAAAAATCCGTCTGAGAGTTTGTCAGTAATTTATGTCTCACCGCTCAAAGCACTCATCAATGATCAGCTGGACAGAATTACGTTTATGTGTGAGCGTACCGGTCTTGGTATAGCGGTTCAGCATGGGGATGTTTCAGCACGGGACAGGTTTGATTTTTCCAAATCCGAGCATGTGGATATTTTATTAACCACGCCCGAGTCACTCGAAGTTCTCTTAAGTGATGCAAAAACAAAAGGTGCTTTTGCAAATGTCAGATACATTATCATCGATGAGATTCATGCATTCATGGAATCAGATCGCGGAGTTCATCTCCGTTGTCTGATGGATCGTCTCGAGCTGCTCCGGCATATGCAGATTATAAGAATCGGTCTTTCGGCAACGGTTGGTAATCCGGAAGACCTTCTCATGTGGTTTTCCGGATCAAACCGAAAAAACCATCTTGTTCGGATTCCTTCGCCGCCGGCAAAAAAACAGTTCGCGTTTGTGGTGGAGCAGGATTTTTCCCGGCAGGTGCAGGAAATTGTGAAGGCAGTTTCCGGAAAAAAAGCCCTGCTTTTTACCGACAGCCGAAGCCTCGCAGAACGGCTGATAGGGCCCTTACGGGCTGAACTCCCATCGGTGTTTATCCATCACTCTTCGGTGTCTCCTGAAGGCCGTGAGGAGGCTGAGCTTTCATTTAAAAAGAACAGCGGGACCTGCGTAATATGCACGAGCACGATGGAGCTGGGAATCGACATCAGTGAACTGGATATCGTTGTCCAGTATGGGGCTCCCCGTTCGGTATCCTCGTTTCTGCAGAGATTAGGACGCACAGGACGGCGTGGAAACCCTGCCAGAATGACCTTTGTCGTAGCAAACGCTTGTGACCTTCTGACGACGGTCTCGGTCATTGAAGCTGCGATGAACCACGCTGCCGAGTCTCTGCAGGCTCCTGTATGCCCGTATCATGTTCTCATTCAACAGTTGTTCCTTCTTATGAAAGGGAAGGCCGGGCTTGGTCTTACCGGCATTATCCTGTCCCTTCGTGCACTTACACCTTTCAGGGACATCCCTCTCAGTCATTTTTCCGCAATTCTGGATTACCTGGTCAGAGAAAATTATCTTACACGCTCTGGTGATTTGTATATTGTCGGGACAAAAGCGGAGAAAGAACTTGGTCGGTCAAACTGGATTGCGCTCATCTCTGTTATTCCTGATTCGGGCGGCTACCTTGCAGTCCTCCCTGATGGGACTATAGTTGGAACACTCGACCCGCGTTTTGTGGGGGGTGAGCCGGGGAAGACCTTTTCTTTTACCGGCAAAACCTGGCGGCTCCTTCATCGTGACGATGCTCACAAGCGTGCTCTTATTGAACCTGCATCTGCGAAAGGTGATTTAAAACGTCCGTTCTGGAGCGGGGGTGACGGGGGAAGTTATGCGAGCAGGCTCGTATGCAAGTCAGTGGCTGCTACGTTAGAACGAGGCAGACCCCTTCTCCCCCTTCCTTTGGAACAAAAAGAGATGATCGACGGGTTAATCCGGAGGCTGCCTGACGATTTTTCGCCGGGAAAAATTCACATACGAACCGAACCCGAGCTCAAAGGGTATTCGGTTGTCGTCTCCACATTTCTGGGAACGCGGACAAACCAGGTGCTTGCCCATCTTCTGAAAAACCGTCTTGATGGAAAACACTCTCTGCGTTCCACTCAGTTTGCAATCCGGATTTTCGACTGGGACTCGCCGCACGCAGGTGAGATTGTTGCAGGAATTCTTGAAGAGCTTGGTCGCGTCTCTGTAATTTCACTTGCAGAGGAACTCCCCCGCCTCCCTGAAACCACCTGGAAATTTGGAGAGTTACTCACAGAAGAACTCAGACTTGAGATGGCGGCGCGGGACTACTATGACATTCCTGGTCTTCTTACCGTGTTGTCAGTTCCGCCGCAACTCTCTCGTTAGCGATTTTCCGGTAACCTTCGTCAATCTCGAAGCCGATGAAGGGTATGTTAAGTCTCACTGCCGCGACTGCGGTATTTCCAATGCCCATAAACGGATCCATTACCAGTTTACAGCGTGAAATTCCATGGTCTTTCATGCACATCAAAGGGAGCTGGACCGGGAAGGCTGCCGGGTGAGGTCTGCTCACCCGAATGGTTTCATATGGTATGAACCATGTGTTTCCCCTGTCTCTGAGGTCCTGTTTTTTCCCGCCCCAGCGCTTCACGTTACTTTTGTCCTGATAAGGAACGCCGTTTGCGAGCCGGTCAATTTCGACTGCTCCTTTTTTTGTGAAATGAAAGATGAATTCATGGCAGTCATTATGAAATCTTTTGCTGTTGATCGGCTTATAGTGCCCGGCCGCCATTCCCTCCTCAGGCAGAGCGATGGATTTAATCCAGTGAATCATGTTTTGCAGAACAAATCCCTGTTCACGGAATTTCTGTGCGACGTCCAGGGGAATCCACGGGTCTTTGAGACTGCCTCCCACGTTCAGGTAAAAGGAGCCTTGTTCTGATAGGACCCGGTATGATTCTTCTGCGAATATCCGTATTTGTTCCAGATATTCAGCACGCGGCACGGTGTCGTCGTAGGTTGTGTAGGCCTTGCCTATATTATACGGGGGTGAGGTGACAATGACATCAACTATGCCGGCAGTCATATTTTGCATTCCAATTATGCAGTCAGTGTCGTAAATCATGTTAATATCAGTCATTTTTCAGGATTTTAACGATGGTTATTTCATAGGTAATTGTTTCGCCAGCAAGTGGGTGATTTCCGTCAACCGTAATTTTTGTGCCGGTAACGCTGACAACAGTAACTTTGCAAGGTCTGTCAAGGACATTGACAGTAATCATCTCTCCGGGTTCCGGTTCGTGTTCGAGCCTGAGTTTTTTTCGTTTTATCGGGATAATGAGTCGCTTCAGGTATTTGCCGTATGCTTTTTCCGGCGGGAGAATTATGGTGACAGTATCTCCTTCACTTTTTCCGAGAAGTGCATCTTCAAAGGCAGGATTAATCTGTTTTTTTCCAAGGATGATGGAAACGGGATCCCTGGTATGGGTGTCTTCGAAGATTTCTCCGCCGGGACGTTTGCTGATGAAATGCAAAAGCAGGGTGTCACCGGATTCTACGACAGACATACCTATCTGTTTTGCTGGAGAAGTACTTTAAGGAATCATGTGTATACGTTCGATTTATGTGTTGGGGCAGTCCTGTCTTCGCTATAAAAAGAGTGGATATTATGCAATGACGGAGATGATGAGTTTTTTAAATACACCGTCTCCGCTCTGGTGAAGCACCCGGAACTCATATATTCCGGGTTTCTCCACCTCAATGGTCCAGGTGTAGTTGTTTCCGTTTGCATCTTTAATACAGTTGTTTTTTATAATGCAGATTCCATCCGAGTCAAGGGGTCTCCATGAAAGACCATGCGGACTCGTAATAGTTACAGTAAACCTTCTTGCGTCGTTTTTTTGGATGGCATATGAGTTCATTCTTATCTCCAAATATATTATTTACATTGTTTAAATCAGGATATTTGAAAATATATCTTTTCAATCTATATATACACTTACCTCAAATTATTTTGATAATTAATAAAAAAAGATGGTTCTTTTTTCTTTGAAAGGATGTTTAAATACAGTTTCAGAATTCACGAATAAGGAGTATTATTGTCTTACTATGTATAATTCCCGTTTAAAATAGAATATAAGAACGCCGAGGGGGAGATTTGAACTCCCGAGGTGTTGCCACCAGAGGCTTTCGAGGCCACCGCCCTTCCGGACTAGACTACCTCGGCAGGTATCTCTATTAGTAGAATAGTATGCGCGTATAAAACATACGCATTTGAATGTAAAAAATATATGGGGGGTTGGTGATTGGATTAATTATTGACCGGCGCCTTTGGAAATCATCATGTCGTCCACACGGACGAGGAGCATGGCTGTTTCCGATGCACTCTGGATTGCCTGGCGTTTGACTCTCTTTGGTTCAACAACACCAAGTTCATTCATATCTACAACTTTGCCGGTGAAGACATTGAGGCCTGCGTATTTCTGACCCATTGCATGAGCCTGGCGAAGGTCGATGACTTTGTCTACGGTATCAAATCCGGAGTTTTCTGCAAGAGTCTTCGGGATAATTTCGAATGCTTTTGCATATGCTTCGATTGCGAGCTGAACACGTCCTCCTTCGGATGCAGCGTATTCACGGAGTCTGAGGGTAAGTTCTGTCTCAACAGATCCGCCGCCGATGGTATAGGAACCATCTTCAATGACATCCTGAACAACGCGGGATGCATCTTCGATTGCACGCTCAAGCTCATCTACAAGGTGCTGGGACGATCCGCGAAGAAGAATTGTGACCGCTTTCGGATTTTTGCATTCTGAAAGTTTGGTCATCTCAAGGTCTTCGAGCATCTCAAGTCTGCCTGCGGTTCCGATGACTTCAGTGTTGAGATCATCTGGTTTGTTGACAACCTGACCGCCAAGTGCTTTTGCGGCGTATTTCATGTCTTTTTCTGGGACAAATTCAAGAGCATAGACACCGCTTGCGCCAAGGTAATACTGTACCGGGTCGGCAATTCCTTTCTGGCAGAGAACAACATTCACGCCGTTTGCGATAAACTTGTCAGCCATGCCTTTAAGTGTTGCACGCTCTGCTGTGGAGAATGCATTCAGTTGATCAGCAGAGGTAATCTTAATTTTCGATTTGGTCTGGGTCTTGGTAATCTCAAGCGGGCCTGCAATGAATGCTGCTTTTACGCCTTTGATTTTCTTCGGCATAAGGGAGTCAAGCCGGGTCTTGTCAATTAAGACACCATAGATGAGCTCTGCATTCATAGTCTCGGAACGTTTTGTCTTGACAAGGATGTCATCCTCATTGACGATTGTCTTCTTACCTGAGGTTTCTGCGACTTCCGATACTGCCTCAACAACAACATCACATGCCTGGGTCATGATGCTTTCAATGGATTTGCCGGTCATGGCGGTTTTGGCAATCTGTTTTAACATGTTCTTGTCTTTTGGCGTGACATTAATTGCCAGCGTGTCAAGAATTTCAAGTGCCTTAATCATACCAAGGTTGTAACCTTTTGCAATGATAGTCGGGTGGACACCGCTTTCGATGAGCTTTTCGGCCTGTTCCATAAGGGAACCAACCAAAACAACTGCAGTTGTGGTTCCGTCACCGCATTCGTCATCCTGAGTCTCGGCGACCTCAATAACAAGTTTTGCACCCGGGTGTTCAACATGGAGCTGATGAAGAATGGTTGCTCCGTCGTTGGTAATTATGATGTCATCACTACCCTTCATTACAATCATTTTGTCCATCCCGCGTGGACCGAGGGTTGTTCTTACAGTGTTTCCAAGGACCTTTGCGGCCATGATATTTGAGCGAAGCGCTTCCTGTCCGGGGACGTTCTCTACGTTATCACGTAAAATAACGACCTGCTGACCTTGCTGACCTGAGTAGTTTGCCATAATCTCTATTCACCTGTACTAGTGTGTTAAAAAAGTGGATTGGACTTCTATATAAATATGTTGTATTGGGTATTGGTGGGTTAGTCGATACGTTTAATTGTAAAGAGCGAGTAGACCGGAACGCCCTCTATTTCCTTGATACCGCGCTTATCAAAGATGACACAGATTGCTACCGGGATTGCTTTGTGACGACGCAGATAGTTTACTATCTCAGTGAGAGTGTTACCTGTGGTGATACAGTCATCCACAATTATACAGCGTTTTTGGGATACTTTACTGAAGTTGCCGGAAATAGATCCATTTTTGCCTTCGGGATTGTGTTTCGACGGATGGTATATAGCAAGATTCAGACCATCTTCAGCGGCTATTAAGGTTGCAAGAGGTATTCCGGATACGGAAACGCCGATTACTGCATCAATGGCTTCCTCCTCTTCGCTTGCGCTTTCAAAGTTGGCCATCAGCATGGATGATATGCCGCCGAGAAGCCCGGCGTTCGAACTGACATTCGTCCAGTCGATATGTACATCTTTTGGCGCGGCTATTCCGGCTTTACCCTGTGTCAGAAGCCAGGTGACTGTATCGACCGAAAGGCTGAGTTCGTCGGCAATCTGACCGTCAGAGTGACCATCAGTGTGGAGGTCCTTTGCTTTTGTCATGAGCTCTTCTAAGGAAGACATATGAAAATTAATCTCTTTTTCCGCTATATATGCTTTTGTGATTAGCACCTGTAAGGGCTCTCTTTCTCCTTCTAAAGGAGCGAAAACCTACTATAACAAAAACTCTAATCATTCACCAGATATGTCTGCAAAATATGTAACAAAATCATTCCAGAAAAAGATTCAGCCATATCTCACCACATTCAACGATGCTCAA
>DATESH010000021.1:0-6678 GCA_035270965.1 Methanocorpusculum sp. | reverse complement strand
GACCTATAGCTGCCCGCGCGCAATTATCCGGGACGTGAAATGTGCAGGTTACGTTCTGACAGAATTTACGGATTTTACCATAAAACGGGATTAAAAATGAAAATCGAGAAAACCATCACCTACTTTGATAAACCCGGCGTGGAGAACACCCGGGACTGTGCAGAAATTGCAGTAAACCGTGCAAAGGATCTGGGACTTTCCACCATTATTGTTGCAAGTACCGGAGGAAACACAGCACAGATATTTTTTAAGGCAATGAAGGGAACAGGACTTCACCTAGTAGTAGTTACTCACGCAGTAGGATTTTCCAAACCCGGAGTCTGGGAATTTGATGCGAAGCTCGCAGAAGAGCTTCGTTCTGCGGGCGTTACCATAGTTACCGGTACACATGCTCTTTCCGGACTGGAACGTGCTATATCCAGAAACCCAAAACTAGGCGGGAGCAGCAGGACAGAAGTCATCGCCGAAGCATTCAGGAAAACAGTCGCTGTCGGTATGAAGGTCGCTGTCGAATGCGTCCTGATTGCCGCAGATCAGGGAGCGATTCCTGTACCCGGCGAGGTCATCGCCGTTGGAGGAACAGAAGAGGGTGCTGACACTGTAGTTGTTGTCAGACCGGCCCACACTTCGTCATTCTTTGACCTGCAGGTGCGGGAATTTGCAGCAATGCCGAGGAACCGATAACATGGCACTCAAATCATTATCCGAAGCACTAGGTATGCTTGTTAAGAAACCGCTCGTATGGATGCCGGGCATTTTTACAGCATTTGGCATCCTTTTCACCTACTATGTTTACACACTCTTTGGAATAGGTGCTGCATTTCCGGTCGGAGTTACTTTACTAGTAATCCTTCCGGCATTTCTTGCAGGTACCTACGGGATTATCATCGGAAATAAATCAACGGCTGGCGACTTCAGGAAATATGCAATATACGGATATATCCGGTGCCTGATTCCAAACTTGGTTATTGTAATGCTTGGATGGCTACTTTCCAATGCACTGACCTATCTTCTTCTGATTATCGGGGTATCTACCGAGATGGCAATCTACTTCAGCTTCTTTGTGATAATTCCGCTCGTCTTCTTCTGCTACTTTGCAGATATTACTGCGATAGTGAACAATCTCCCGGTATTCCAGGCAATAAAAGACAGTGCAGTCAGGGTAACATCCGGCTCAATTTCCAGCACAGCGTTCTATCTATTTAATGTGACAATCTTCTTTGCCATGTCATTTGTCTTCTCAGGCATCTGGTCTCTCATGGCATCTGATGCACTATTACCCATTCTTGAGATGGGCGAGGCTGAACTTCTCACACTTTCAGAAACTGAACTCCTTGCACTATTTACAGCACCGGAAATAATCTCGTCTGGTGTCATCTCCCTTGCAATCTGCGCATTCATATTTGTGCCACTCTTCGTGTCATACAAAGCATGTTTCTTCAAACAGCTTCTGGTGAACCAGCCGCCTCAGGAAGCACAGACCCAGCACCAGGGCAGCTATGATGCGAAAGGCCGCTGGTATAAATATTCATAATCTATTTTTTATGCGCGTTATTCCCGGATTATTGTCAGCATACGGCACGGAATTAGGGATACATGCTAACATGTATCATGGAAAAACCACGCTCAACGCCTGAAATAAAAATTCGGGCAATTATAATGTATTTTTAGAAACCGCTTTAAATTATCCCGTAGATTCAGATTGAACACGAGATGTTTTATATTGGATAATCCCAACATTAATTGTCACAACGCAGTTGAACTCCAGAGTTCCATGCGATTGGCAGGAAACAAACCATGTCGAAGGTAAACCCGTTTGAAATGGCCCAGCAACAGCTTATGGATTGCGCAAAAATCCTCAAGCTCGATCAGGGTGTTGTTGATATTCTCATGCAGCCGCAGAGACAGATTCAGGTATCTATTCCAGTGAAAATGGACAACGGAACCACTAAGGTTTTCCAGGGTTTCCGTGTGCAGTACAACAATGCACTTGGCCCATACAAAGGTGGAATCCGCTATCACCCGAATGAGACAATTGATACCGTTCGTGCGCTTTCAGCATGGATGACCTGGAAATGTGCAGTCCTGAACCTTCCGCTTGGCGGAGGAAAAGGCGGGATCATCTGCAACCCGAAGGAAATGTCCAAAGGCGAACTTGAACGTATGAGCCGCAATTATATCCGTGCCATCTGGAAGAATATTGGTCCAGACACTGATGTGCCGGCACCTGATGTATACACTGACGGTCAGATTATGGCATGGATGATGGATGAGTATTCTGTCATTCAGGGCAAGAACCAGTTCGGTCTCCTGACAGGTAAACCACTGGTCATCGGCGGATCTCTCGGTCGTGGCGATGCAACTGCAAAAGGCGGCATGTACACACTCCGTGAAGCAGCAAAAGAACTTAATATCGACCTGAAGAAGGCAAAGGTTGCTGTTCTCGGTTTCGGAAATGCAGGCTCCTTTGCAGCATCACTGATTGAGGAAATGTTCGGTGCAAAAGTTGTCGCAGTTACTGATTCAAAAGGCGGTATCTACGATGAGAAAGGTCTTGATATCAAGGCAGTCTCTGAGCACAAGACGCAGACAAAATCCGTTGTCGGCTATAAGGGTCTTAAGAAGCTCACCAACGAGGAAATCCTGGCTCTTCCAGTCGATGTCATTGTTGCAGCAGCACCAGATGAGGGAGCAATCAACGAAATCGTTGCTCCGACAATCAAGGCAAAAGTCATCTGTGAACTTGCAAACGGTCCTACCACTCCGGCAGCCGATGCAATACTCTACAAGAACGGTGTTCATGTCATCCCTGATTTCCTGTGTAATGCAGGTGGAGTGACTGTTTCCTACTACGAAATGGTCCAGAATATGTATATGCACTACTGGACTCTTGAAGACGTCTACGCAAAACTCGATGCAGCTATGACCAAGTCCTACCATGACGTTCTGGCAGCATCCAAATCATACAAAGTCAACATGCGTCAGGCAGCATATGTCGTTGCAGTCTCCCGTGTAGTTGAAGGAATGAAGGTCCGCGGCTGGGTCTGAGACTCAAGCCCGCAAATATTACCTTCACTATTTTTTATTATTTATTTAAAAAGGTCTTTTCACTGATTTGTGTGATGGCAATAAACGCTTAGAACACAACAATCAGTCTAAAAAATGGATTCTGTATTCAGCCAGATTACTCTTTCATTACCATTTTTAATTCTTCAAGCGTTGCATCCGGATGAGATTTAAGATATGCAGCAACTTCCTGGCGATGGAGAAGAATACAGTTGGTACAGGCCCATACTTTTCCATTTCGGGATGAACTCTCGACCCATTCACCGAGTGATTCATCACAGCAGGGATAGAACGGGCAGTAACAGAAATCACAGGACTGACCGGGAAAATGACACGGGTAATACGGACAACCTTCTTGTTTCCATTCAAACCATCCGGAATTCCCATATCTTGAGTAAATGAAATACGAGGGAGAGGTCACCGCGATTGTGCCCTCATGACGCTTTATCGCCTCCATTACTCCATGAAGAACCGCAGAATAAATCCGTTTGCCGGGCTCTGTGAACGTTCCCGCATATGTATGTACCACAGACCCGTCAGACGCGGCAATCACCGCGTCTGAAGTTGTACCGGTAAAGTTTCTGCCCAGATTCCGCAGGGCATGGGATTTGGCCTCTGTTACGGTGATGATTGTTTCAAGAAGCGACGCGTCAGAAAATCCCTCATCTGAGGTAACAATAATATTAATTGTATGAGGTTTAGTCGGATCGGGATTTGGATTGGAAACACCCGCCGTCACAAAAACCGTGATGTAATCATACTGAAGAATACAGAGACCCTCCATCCGGACAGCGGTGAGAAGACCGAATGCATCATCTGCATAATTCGCATCGGAAAGGAGCCCGCGTATGAATAGAAGCGGATTTTCGTGATTGAAGTCTTTCTCAACAGTATGATTTAGAAGAGTGGAGACATGCCGGAGACCTCCGTCAACTCCGGTACTGACTGCGTTGAAGTTTCCCCTGATATACAGGGTATCTCTGTTGTAATGGTACCGCATGGAAATGTTCTTATTGTGGTTTGGCGGGAGGTATATTTTAGCGTGTCTGATGGAAAGATCAAAAAGGGAATTATCTTATCAGAACCAGCAGTTCTGCATTATCAATCGATGTCTCAGATATTCCGATCATCTGCGCCGCAGCAATCAAAAACGACCCCAACTTTCCTACAAGAGTCGCTTCTACAAGGTTTACATCAACGCACACTGTTTAATGCCGACAAGCTCGTCAGAACGCCCTCATCCCGTCCCAGCGTACATTCTGCATTCAGCCACACAAAATCCCCTCCTCATCAAGCGACCCGCCGCCGTAAACCCGGATATACCTAATCGTCAACCCGTTTGTCATCGTGTTTTCCACCGACACGATATGTTCTGACGGTCAAAGGCACGCTGTCTCCAGATTCCCACTGCACATATCCATTGTAATAATACGTATTGATATTTCCCATGGTGATAATTGAATCTGTTCGGGATTCAACCGGGACTACAGTTCATTCGGCAAAGATAATCGAAGATATATCTAACAGTTTGTCAACACAAACGCTCATAAACTCAAACAGGAATATCAGAAGCGTTATCATTAGGAGAAGATATTGGAACATTTCGGGAGAGTATTTTCTACCATGAAATAATTATAATCCTAAATAGTAATCACATATAAGCTTCTCAGAATGTAAGTTTCACCTGCAGCCGGTTTCATGCCGAATTCCAATACTAAGATGATAATTATTTTTGAGTAATAGATTTTATTAGCGATTTATGCAGTAATTTATTGGATTTATGCTGAAATATTAGTAAATACCGGATAACTTCCAGCATTGTCCTATTCACCCCCACAACAAATAGACAATCTATTATATAACTTGAATCTTATGAAATAACTATTTTGAATTCGAAGCACAGTATCAGGGCTCGGAAAGTCGTCCCCATAATCCTTATTTGTCTGGTTTTGATATTGGCATTCATTTTTGTTGCAGGAATTGTAACTCATCCTGATTTAATACCAGTATCCGATGAAAAATATGTTGATATGCGTGGAGCCCTCGACGAGTTCATCCCTGTAATCCTGGAAGACATGAACGAAATCTTCTCGCTCACTGAAGCTACCACTCATAATCTCAGCGAAGTATCTATGGAGGATCCCTCTGTGGAACTCGCTCTATTACAACTCCATCGTGATATTCCTGCATCGTATTATACCTACATAGTTGATACAAACAACACCATACGTGCAATAACCGGTACCTCTGAAGAACAGAAACTCATCGGGACGCAGTCATGCGCAAATATCACCGAAGAAGATTTTAAATACTCCAAAAATACTTGTATAGTCACACAATTTTACACTTTTAACGATGGAAAACAAGGCATCATAGTAGTTTCACCAATCTACGACGCAAATGAAACATACATCGGAACAATCCGTGTATCTCTTGATATTGTATATCTCTTCTCAGGACCCGTTGACCAGCTCAGATCGGATTCTGGATACACCATCAGGTCAATCCAGCCGGATGGCACTCTGATTTATTATGAAGATACTGAATTACTAGGTATAAACATCAATAATATTGGGATATACACTGGAAAATCCCGTATGAATGTAGTCCAACTGGTTACCGGGGATACTGAGGGAAGTATATCTTATGTGTTCTATAATGTCGGCTGGATTGAAAAGGATTTGATTAATGCAGTATGGGATACCATCACCTTCCCGAATGGAACCGAATGGCGCATTGTTCTCACCGACGATATCAGCATGAAGACTGGTGATGAACATCCATCCAGTCATCTTACCACAACAGAACTCAGAACATTTGTTGAGAAGGCATACATCTATGCCCAGACCCATACCAAGGAGGATGCCCTAAAAGCATTCAATGACCGGAATGGGGAGTTCATCGATGGAGAACTCTATATCTTTGCCTATGACATAAACGGGACAACACTCGCCCTTCCCTATCAGACTATGCTTATTGGAGTAAACCGTCTCCAGGCTGAAGATATTGCAGGGGTGGAATATGTTCAGCGTGAGATTGCCAGGGCAGAGCAGGGAGGCGGATATCTATACTGCCAGTATCCTAACCCCACGAAAGAGTTTGCACGGGAGTTAAAGTTCATGTATGTGATGCCGATTAATAATGACTGGTTTATCGGAGCAGGTATTTATATGGATAATACCACCTTTGAACCCTGCGGCGAGATGCGGAATAAGATGATTTCCCAGGTAAGGAATTTCCAGTATCTTTCAAAGATCATGCCGGAAGATGAGTTAATCAGTATGCTGAATGACCCTAACAGTTCCATACAGGTTGATGGGCTGTATCCATTTGCCAGCACATATAGCGGCACAATTCTTTCGTATCTCATGGATCCATCTACTATCGGGAATAATCATCTGGGATATGTGAACTCGTATGGCATGTCAATCGGCCGGGAGGTTATACCTCTAGCACAATCCGGCGGCGGACTGATTTACAGTCTCGTCTGGGACCCAGAACTTGAAAAAGACGTTTATGTTCTGATTTATGTGGAACCGGTTACTGAAGATACCTACTATGGCAGTATGATTATTCTGGAGTGATAACATGTCAATAAGATACAAACGAAAA
>DATESH010000020.1:0-2106 GCA_035270965.1 Methanocorpusculum sp. | reverse complement strand
TCCTCCCCAAAAGAAGAAAGGATCATCTTCAAAAAAGCAGCTGCCGATTGTATTTGCTGTCACAGCAGTTGTTATCGGGTTAGTACTTGTGTTGTCCGGTGTCTTCATAATGGTATACGGATTTCCAGCTGATGATTCACCGTCTACCCAGGTTGTTCTTCCGGGAATTGTTCTTCTTCCGGAAGATAATGTGGAGGAGAATATCACCAGCAGGGTAAATGAGACATCCAATATCACCACGGTGGCACGTATTTATGATTTGACAGATAATTCCAGTTCCTATGAGCCGGTTATGCTGAATTCCACTAATGAAACGGGAACTCTTCTCTATCAAAAAAATATCAGCTATGAGAGTTTCTGCACGTATGAAACTACTTCGCTGAAGGCGGTAGCAATTCAGCCTGTGACAGAAATTGTAATCGATTATTTCGTCCCGGATATCAGTGTGACGAAATATATTGTTGACAAAGAGGAAATTGAGAATGGTGTACTTGTTTCCAGGACATACAAGAGCGTAACTGTGGCACGCCCGGAACCTGATGCGATTTTTGAGATAAAAATCTATGACGAAGCCGGGAATCCCGTGCGGGCTGAAGGATATGCCGGGCAGTATGATAATGGCAATGAGGATGTTATCGAGTTCCTTGAATGGGGAAATTACACGGTTGAGATGACTGGGAAATGTATCGATTTCCAAATATCTATCATTGAAAAATAAGTAAAAAAGTTGGGTTAGATTATAATTCCGAAGAACGACAGAATGATGAGCAGCGCGGCTCCGAGAATGCCGCCGACTGCACATACAATTACCTGAGCAATGGAAAGATCCCCAATTGGTGCAAGATTGAGCCATGAGACAATAAAGAGAATTACCACACCGCAGACTGCATTAATCAAAAGTTTCAGACCGTTTCTCAGGATGAAAAACAGTACCGCGCAAATTACGACGGCGATTATAATCATTATGACGGTTGCAATGATATCCATGTAATTAGATTCACCTGTTCAGCATATAAAGAAATGGTCTGAGTCCATTCTCTGATTATCCAAGAGGTGATAAATATACCGTCTACTTTTCCATATTTGTCCTATCATTACTGAGGAGAGAAATTTTGAAAATCAACTGCCTTTTTCCTGCTCATGATTATATTACTCAGATGGTGATGTCATACGAACCCTTGAAAGCAAATGTTGATATGACCTGAGCAACTCATTTGGAGATTGTAACTATACGTCTTATTGATGAAAACCAGCAGCGGGGCGGCATCCAGTGAAGAAGAATCGGTATTTGCCCTGCCCCTTTCTATTCTGCTTGCAATAGTAACTCTTGGTTTAGTGGTTATAATCATTCGAAAACTCTAAACCACCAAAAACCTCTTTTTAGTATATGCAGCGTCACATCTTTCTCACAGGGGATATTCAGGTGGGAAAAAGCACCATTATTCATAAGGTCATAGAAGAACTTGGGATAATTGTCGGAGGATTCCGAACAATCGGAGGTAATTATGCAAAAGATGGGAGTTCGGATGTATTTCTTCTGGGTATGAACGAAGAGCCCGCACCTGACAGGATTGTAGCTCACCGGTTTGGCTGTGGTCGCGGCAGAACGGTGTATCCCGGGGTTTTCGATACAATAGGTCCACGTCTGCTGGGCGATTCTTCCGTGCCTCTTATTATCATGGATGAGCTTGGATTCCTGGAAAATGATGCTGTGCAGTTCCAGAATACTGTTATGTCCGCCCTGGACGGATCAGTGCTGGTTCTTGGTGTTATCAGAAATAAGCAGACACCTTTTCTGGATAAAGTGCGTGCACATCCAAGGGTTGATGTTATTTTTGTAACCGAGAAAAACCGCGATGAGGTTTTTTGGCAGGTTCTTTCCTTTGTTCAAAAAAGTTATTCGAGATAAGGTTTTATCTCAGATAATATTTCATCGAGCAGAGTTTTTGCTTCTGCAGGATTCTCTGATTCGGTGAATACTCTCACAAGAGGTTCGGTTCCGGATGGTCTGATTAATGCCCATGCTCCGCCTTTCGTTATGCGTATTCCGTCACGGTCATCGATAGGACAATCCGCGAAGTATTTTCTCATGTGCGCAACAATCTC
>DATESH010000019.1:0-2526 GCA_035270965.1 Methanocorpusculum sp. | reverse complement strand
AAAAGCTCCGAACTCTGAACAACCAAGGGTCCGTGCCACATGTTCATACCGGGGGCTTATCATAGAAAATGTAGAACGGGCAATTCTGACCATGTATGGCGCATTGACAAAGACCTGGGCTATGATTATTGCCGCAGAAGTATAGACAATATAGATTTTCATACTGCTGAGAAACTGCCCAACCGGCGATGTTGCAGGAGATAAAAATATCAACAGTGCCACACCCGCCACTAAAGGCGGAAGGGAGAGAGGAAGATTCAGGAGGACGTTTACCCACTGTTTCCCGAAAAATGAGAATCTAACCATATAATAGGCAATTGGAACCGCTATTATCAAACAAATGAGCGTTGATATCACTGCAGTTATTACGGATAGCCGGATAGCATACCAGATTTCTTCCGAAAAAAGACTTGCTATCAATGCTTCCGGAGATGAGAAGAGGATAAGACCCAAAAATACTGCTAGCAGAATGATAACGGCGATGAGTGAGATTCCGATACAGATTGCCTGAAAAAGAGTGGGTAAGCGTCTCTCTATCATAATTCAAAGAGACTGACTTTTTCTGCGGATGTTCTCCAGATGCTGACTGCTCAGCCACCCGGAGGAGGCATCAGGAACCGAATCAAACGCCGGGATGTATGGTTTAATGTCAAGGACGGGGGTCCCGTCAAGCAGATCTACACCTTCGACTACGAGGCGGTTATCTGCCACTGTCAGGAGTTTTACTATCGAAAAGCCGATACGATTCGGTCGGCACATGTGCCTGGTTGCAAAAATACCATGTGACATCCCGCCGTCAACCATAGGTTTTTCGACAAGCATCTCTGATGGAGCTTTGTGCAGACGGGTGATAAGAATCAGATGGGAAAATGACGCAATCTGATCCAGTCCATCTGCAAATGCAGGGAACAGTTCTATTATCCCCCGCCCTTTGGTGAACACACTCTGTACAGGTGTCTGCATGGGGTCAGTATAGGAGGAGTGGAGTACCCCTATCTGTTCAAGAGTAAATTTTTCCGACATGCTTCAGGCGTATTTCTCATCCGGATATCCGGGGAACCCATACTTTTCAAAGATTGCTTTTCCTTCGTCTGATGCAACAAAGTCAGCGAATAATTGAGCAAGTTCAGGCTGCGTGGTGAATGTGGTCACTCCGATTGGTGTAATGAGGATGGAATTATCCGTCACTGGAATCTCAATTGTAGTGAAAAGATCTTGATTGGCACAATCGAGCGTCAAAACAGCTGCATCAGCATTTCCGGTAGATAAAGCAGTTACGACTTCGTTGATGGTGGCCCCGCAAAGGACGACGTTCTTTTCAACCGCATCTGAAACACCGGCTTTATTAAAGATGATAACACTGGCTTTTCCAATGGCTGTAGAATTTACATCTCCAAGGGCTACGCGGAGACCTGGTTTTGCAAGGTCTTCAACGACAGTAATCCCATAAGGATTTCCTTTGGCAACAGCAATAACCGGCACGTGATAGGCTACTGGCTGATACTCTGCACTCACAAGACCTTTCGCAAGAGCATTTTGGTAATCAGGCTCTCCACCCGGTATGAAAATATCGCCGAGTTGAGTGGTTGTCATCTGGGAAATCAAAACGCCCGATCCGCCATAGGTAAGATCAACGGTTGTATTATATTTTTCACCGAATGCTATTCCGATTTCAGCCATCGGATCTTTGAGCCCTGCACCGGAATAGACGAGAAGACTCTGTCCATCATAATTCGTTTTTTCTGTTACACAACCAGCCGAACACACGATGACCAGAAGAATAAAACATACTACTGATGCAAAAAAAATAGATTTCTTCATGAATATCAATAAGACGCCAAGATATATGAATTAGTTAGTTTATTATTATAATAAGTAAACTTAATTAAATTAACATGATTACTAATCCAGAAATCTTCAAGACATTTTACTCATGAAAAAAATGAACGATGACTGCCGATTTATTTCACGAACCGGTCGTCAGAACGTTTCTGTTCGATATCATCCAGTTTTCCTTCAAACCACCCGTACCGCTCATTCGGGTATGCGTCAAATACCGGAACATATGGTTTGATGTCCAGGAGAGGCGTGCCGTCCAGAATATCAACCTCACCAATATGGAGAATATTCTCCTCACGCCCAAGCAGGCGGACTACGGAGAATCCAATTGCATTCGGTCTTTTCGGGACCCGGGTCGCAAAAACACCATGGCTTTGCGTGTCGAGAAACGGCATCACGGTAAGATTGCAGCCGGTACTTTTATGCAGATGATAGATAAGCATAATCCGGGTGAATTCTTCGAGGCCGTTAAGACCGTCGGAAAACTCAGGGAGAATCTCTATCGTTCCTTGGAATTTTTTTGCTGCAGGAGGCTGAATGGGCATTCCCGTAAGTTTCAGATGAGGAGTATGGACGACACCTATCGGACTGAATTGGATCGGTTTTTGTTCGGTCATGAATTGTATCTCTGTTATACTAATATATGGGATTAATTCATTTAAAATTAGGTTCATCCTCCTTTACCAG
>DATESH010000018.1:0-4674 GCA_035270965.1 Methanocorpusculum sp. | reverse complement strand
TTTCTATGATATCCGGACGTTTGGTGCGGGTATGACGACGAAGGTGAACTGCGGGCAGGTGAGAGGACCGGTGCAGATTAATTTCGCACGAAGTATCGATCCGATTGTGCTCCAGGAGGTTACGATTACCCGCATGGCGGTGACGAGTAAGGAGGATGCATTGAAAAAAGAGCATGAGATGGGAAGAAAGCATATCGTTCCTTATGCTTTGTATCGTGCAGAGGGGTATATTTCGGCGAATCTTGCTCAGAAGGTTACCGGTTTCGATGATGATGATCTTGATTTGTTCTGGGATGCTCTGATGAATCTGTTTGAGAATGATCACTCGGCAGCACGCGGTAAGATGGCGACCAGGAAGTTGTTTGTGTTTAAGCATAAGTCTATGTTGGGGTGTGCTCCGTCCCATCTGCTGTTCGAGAAGATTTCGGTGAAAAAAAAGGATGCTTCTTTGCCGGCACGCTGTTTTGCGGATTATACGGTTAGTGTGGATGAGGAGGGTATTCCGGATTCGGTAGAGCTGATTAAAAAGATCTGATGATGTAGGTGCCGGGTTTTTCCGGTTCATGCCCCCCGGGGTGTGTGGATTGAAATTTAAAAAGTGTGGTAATCATTTGTTATAGGAAATGTCGTGCCCCATGCGGGCACGCGGATTGAAATAAACATATTAGTCAATTTGGTGTGTGATTTGTGCGGTGTGCTCAGGTGTGGGTCCACCGTTCTCCGAATTTTTCGGAATCTATTTTTTTGGGAGGGTGCGGGTGAATACGGATTACTCATACTCTGTTATCCGTATTTACATGAAAGACAGTCTTTGTGCCGGCACATCTCTTCCCGAATATAAGGAAACACTATTGTCTGAGTAATACGAAGGTTTGAGTATGGAACACTCTGCACCTCAGTTACTGGATCGGCTCAGCATTATCAAAACAGACATAACCACCCTCCCGGTCGATGTCATCGTCAATGCCGCCAATATTACTCTCCTCGGGGGAAGCGGGGTGGACGGAGCCATCCATCATGCTGCCGGGCCCGGATTACTTGCAGAGTGCCGGACACTTGGGGGGTGCCGGGTAGGAGAGGCAAAGATCACCGGAGGATACGACCTCCCGGCGAAGTTTGTCATCCACACGGTCGGTCCCTACTGGCACGGAGGTCACGGCGGCGAACCGGAGAATCTGAGAGAATGTTATCTTCATTCCCTGCAGCTCGCCCGGGAACATGGTCTGTCGAGCATCGCCTTCCCTGCTGTCAGTACCGGGGTTTTCGGCTATCCGAAAGATAAAGCCGCGAAAATTGCCGTCGAAACTGTGCTGTCTTTTCTCCGTGAATATCCGGATGCATTCGACCGGGTCATATTAACGGCATTTTCCGATACAGACTACACATATCTTATGGATGAATATCTGCGGCAGACATCCGGTGAGCAGATGCCCGGTCCGATGGATCCGTTTATGCAGGCAGCATATGAAGAAGCACTGACCGGACGAAAAGAGGGAGGCATCCCGATAGGCGGGGTCCTGGTTCATCAGGGCGTTATCGTTGGCCGCGGTCATAACCGCAGAGTCCAGCTGGGAAACCCCATTCTGCACGGCGAGATAGATACCCTGTCCAACGCAGGAAGGCATCCTGCGGAGTTTTACCGGAACTGTGTTCTTTATACGACGCTCTCTCCATGCATCATGTGTTCAGGGGCGATTCTGCTCTACCGGATTCCTGAAGTTGTCGTCGGCGAAGATGTAAATTACCCGGGAGAAAAAGAGCTGCTGGAGTCCCGGGGCGTGAAAGTGACCATCCTCAATAATAAGGAACTGATCGGCATGATGAAGGAGTATATCGAAGAACAGCCGGAAGTCTGGAACGAGGATATTTCTGAAGAATAATATCTGTGAAGCAGTTTTTGGAAGGATTGGCTGTACCGCCGTCATCGAAAACACTCCTCTAAAAAGGTGCGGTCTGCAGACAGCAGGCAGAATGATACCTGGATAAAACGCACACCGGTACACCTCCAAAGTAAAATCTCATTCCATCCTATTTTAAGAAAGAATGGCAGGAATCCGGAAACATCCGGATTCCTGCCATTCTTACTATGCTTTTATTAAAAAAGGTGAAAGCACGCACACACAAATATACTATTCTGCCCCGGCTGATATGAAAAAATGCTAACTTAACATTGTTATCATAATTAGATAAAATGCATTTATTAACAAATATTATGTAATCTGCCTTACCATCATCATATATGGGAACCGGAATTGAGGAAATCGTCCATATAATCCCGCTCGGGCATGAATATGAACGGGCTATCCGTCCGTTCGACACAGCAAAAGCAAACCGGGTCTACCTCATCGTAGACTGCGGGACCGGACTGGAAGGCGGAACAAGTGAACGCGATATCAGTATGCAGAAGTGGCAGGACCATTACACAAAAATCGTCACAGACTATCTTTCGAATGAAAAACATATCAGGGTCATAACGATAAAAACCAGCACTTTCGATTTAACAGCTTTTTTATCAACACTCTCTTCGGTAATATCCGCAGAAAAAAACCAGGGAAGCAGAGTTCACATCAATATGTCAGGGTCCGGAAGGCTTGCCGCAGTCGCCTCTACGCTGGCAGGTATGGCGCACGGCATTGATGTGTATTATGTCCATTCGGAAAGATTTGCTGAAGATAATGGTACATTTGATGAAACCAATGAGAGATATCGGTGCGGCGTAAGCATCTGCAAAACAAACACCGTGACAAATTTCACCAACTTCCAGTTCATCATGGCGAACACTATTGAAACGCTGATATTACAAAAACTCTACAATGAAAAGGATAAAAAAGGTGTGTCTTCCTCGGAACTGGTGAAAATGCTGGAAGAAAATTCTATCAGCGGATTTGAAAAGACTCCGGAGGAGTACAGAAAAGCACGGAAAAACGAGGATAAGGATACGAGAAATGCCATGAGCCGGAAACTCATGAAACTGAATCATTCAATTCTCAAGGGAATGATCGATGATAAAAAATACATCACAAAAGAAAAATCCGGCAGGAAGATGCTGTTTAGAATCACGCCTTCGGGAGAGTATGCCCTGCATCTCAGCGGTCAGGAAAAGGGCATAACACTTCTGCAGTAAAAGCCCCAAAAAAACCTATACGAAAAACATCCGGCATCAACCGGCAGAAAATCAATCCGGCTTCTGTTCCTGGGAGACTGATATATCATCCTTTGGGTATCATAAACCGCAGCAGCCAAAATGCCCCATGCTTCCGGCGTTGTTTCCCGAAATCTTTCTCTGCACCGGACCTGATTCCGGCATACAGAGGTACAACTTCAATACTCAGAACAACAAATAATTATTCAGATACAAAGAGAAAAATCATGTCAACCTACAAAGAACTTGATGCAAAATACTACATGCCCTGCTTTGGACGGTCGATGGAAATCGTCAAAGGAGAAGGCTGCAGTGTTTGGGATGATAAAGGGAATAAATACCTCGACCTGGTCGCGGGAATCGCTGTATGCTCCACAGGACACTGCCATCCCGAAGTCGTTGACGCAATCTGCCGTCAGGCTCATGAATTAATCCACTGCTCCAACCTCTACTATATACCAGGTCAGGCAGAACTTGCAGAAAAACTCAGCAAAGCCAGCGGAATGGGCAAAGTATTCTTCGGAAACAGCGGAGCAGAAGCAATAGATGCGGCTCTAAAACTCGCCAAAGTCCGGTCCGGACGCAAGAACTTCGTCTCTTTCGACCACGACTTTCACGGACGGACAATTGGTTCCCTCGCAGTAACCCACAAACTCCAGATTCGGCAGCCCTTCGAGCCGCTTGGAATCTCCTGTGATTTTTCCCCATACGGAGATGTCGAATCACTCAAATCAGTCGTCAATAAAGATACCGCCGCAGTCATCCTCGAGCCGATCCAGGGCGAGACCGGAATCATCATCCCGCCTGCAGATTTCCTTCCGGGAGTCCGGGATATCTGCGATGATGCCGGAGCGATGATGATCTGTGATGAAGTCCAGTCCGGCATGGGCCGGACCGGAAAATGGTTCGCGTTCCAGCACACCGGCATCCAGCCGGATATCATCAGCATTGCAAAAGGCATCGCATCCGGCGTTCCGATGGGAGCCATCATCGCCCGCGAAGGACTCGAGTTCACCAGAGGCGAACACGGGAGCACATTCGCCGGCGGTCCTATTGCCTGTGCTGCAGGAAATGCCACCTTCGGGATAATCCAGAAACTTCTCCCGGGAATCACCGCAAAAGGCGAATTATTCCGGAAGGGTCTTGCTGCATTCAACCCGCGGGTCCGGGGTCTCATGATCGGATTCACTCTTGGCGATAAAGCGCCGAAGCTCGCAGAATACTGTCTGAATCACGGCATTCTCGTAAATGTTGCAGGAGATGGAAACATCCGGATCGTCCCGCCTCTGACAATTTCAGCCGACGAAATCAATTATGCAGTCGGAGTAATTAATGAAGCAGCAGGTCAGATCTGAGTTCGCAGCAAGCGGTTACGTCTTTGCCAAATCCCCGGAAGCTATCGCAAAGGAATATGGATTCTCTAAAATCGCCCTTCTCGGGAGCAATGAAAATCCCTATCCTCCTTCGGAAACTGTCCGCAAAGCTGCAGCTGAGGCATTATCCGGCGTAAACAGATATCCTGACCCGAAAGC
>DATESH010000017.1:0-8598 GCA_035270965.1 Methanocorpusculum sp. | reverse complement strand
ACAAGTTCCCGCTTTGCATTACTCCGTATTACCTCTCGCTCATCGATGCAAATGATTACAAAAACGATCCGATTTTCAAGCAGGCATTTCCATCTCCAAAGGAACTCATCGTGGAAAGTTACGAACTCAATGATCCGCTGGCAGAAGATACAGACAGTCCGTGTGATTGCATTACCCACCGTTATCCGGATCGGGTTCTCTTTCTTGTGAGTAATACTTGTGCAATGTACTGCAGGCATTGCACACGAAAACGCAAAGTCGGTGATATTGACTCGATTCCTGACCGGGAAAAAATCCTTGAAGGAATTTCTTACATCCGTGAAAATCCCCAGATTCGTGATGTCCTCTTATCCGGGGGCGACCCGTTCATGCTCAGTGATGATTATCTGGACTGGATATTAACGGAACTCACTGCCATCCCGCATGTGGAAGTGATACGTATCGGGACACGTGTACCCGTCGTCCTGCCATTCAGGATTACCGATAAACTTGTTGCCATGTTGAAAAAGCATCACCCGTTATGGATTAACACACAGTTCAACCATCCAAAAGAGATAACTGTTTCCGCACAGAATGCCGTGGCAAAACTTGCTGATGCGGGTATTCCGCTTGGAAACCAGTCTGTTCTCTTAGCGGGCATCAATGATTGTCCAATCATTATGAAAGAACTCGTTCAGCAACTTGTTCGGAACCGTATCCGTCCTTATTATCTCTACCAATGTGATTTGTCGGAAGGTATCAGTCATTTCCGCACACCCGTATCCAAAGGCATTGAGATTATGGAATGTCTGATTGGTCATACCAGTGGATTTGCCATTCCGCGATACGTGATTGATGCACCGGGAGGCGGGGGTAAGATTCCGCTCCAACCGAATTATCTGCTGACTTGGGGGGTGGGTAAGGTCGTGCTCCGTAATTATGAGGGTGTAATCTGCACATATCAGGAGCCAACGCACTATGACCGGATTATTTGCGATGAAAATTGTGATACCTGCAAGCTCGTGTTGAATATTGACCGCGCGGATGAATCGAAGATTGTCGGGGTTGCAAAACTCCTTGCTGATTATGATGAAACAACTACTCTGACCCCTCAAAATAACGAGCGCATGGACCGGAGAAATGATGACGCAGTCTGATGTTGTCCTGCATCGCGGGAACAGTATTGTTCAGTATGGTCATTTCAACAACCGTGTCTATGTCATGACACTGGCACATGAAGATATTCCGGATATTATCTGGTTTGCTGAAGATCTTTCCTCTAAGGAAGGATATTCAAAAATATTTGTTAAAGTACCTGAATCATCGACGGAATTATTTACCAGAGCCGGTTACATTACTGAAGCCACAGTTCCATTATTTTATAACGGCGAAGAGACCGGGATGTTTATGGCGAAATATTCTGACCCGGGACGTAAAGAAGTAATTGACACACCGATACTCGAGGATGTTCTTACTGGAGCAATGAGCCATGCAGGAAAGAAAAAAACTCATGTGCTGCCGGATGGATTCACACTTAGGTGTGCCATCCAGGAAGATGCGGGGGATATTGCAGCACTCTTCCATGTAGTTTTTGCGACTTATCCATTCCCTATCTCGAATCCCGATTATATCCGGCAATCAATGAATGGGCATGTTCGGTATTTTGTGATAAAAAAGGGAGATATGTTGGCAGCAGTCGCATCCTGTGAAATTGATGTGAAGAATCGAACGGTAGAAATGACTGATTTTGCCACTGATCCGCTTTTCAGGGGTCATGGTTTTGCAGGGATTCTCCTTAATGCGATGGAGAATGAGATGCGAAAAGAGGGGCTGATCCTGGCATATACTATAGCCCGGTCAATTTCTCTTCCGATGAATTCCACATTTGCCTCGGCAGGATACCTTTTTGGAGGTATGCTTCCGAATAACACCAACATCAGCGGGTCTATGGAAAGCATGAATGTCTGGTATAAAAGATTGTAATTCTGGACGTTCATGTGCATTTCAGTCTTAATAGCCTATATGGAATGAATCAGCACTGTGCTCTAAGCATACTTATCATGGGAAAAACACTCATGAGAAAGCATAGTGAGACCAAAAATACTTTTCTTTAAAAAAATTATTTGATTTGCTATAGAAAAATACTGCTTACAGTATCTGTTTCATGAGAAATAATGAGAAGGTTCCCGGATTGAATAACGGATTCAAAATAATTTCCTAATGGCAATTATGTATTTTCAACCGTATCAATGCCAAAAATAATCAGAAACTGCAGTTCCATCTTTTGTGATTAAGAATAGTAAAAAAAGTTTGGATATTATTCCGAGCGGTATCCTCTACCGCCGCCAAAACCCCGCCCTCTTCCACATCCGCACGGTA
The DNA here is from genome assembly GCA_035270965.1 of Methanocorpusculum sp. Classification (GTDB taxonomy): domain Archaea; phylum Halobacteriota; class Methanomicrobia; order Methanomicrobiales; family Methanocorpusculaceae; genus Methanocorpusculum. Next base: position 6,240 of record DATESH010000017.1, on the reverse strand, counting down.
TTCCGCCGCGCCCTAGACCATAAACTGGTGCTTGTGGTGTAAGCTGATCCTGGCGTTCTCCTGGCTGTACTGCACCTTCTGGTGCTTGTGTCGTTGACAGTACTACTTCAGTGCGCCCAGGTCTAACCTGGCATTTCCCAAAGCCCCGTCCAGTCATTGACCCCATTCCTTGAGGTCCTGTCCCATCTAATCTTGGCATTTAATTTATTTCCTGGTACTTTCTACAGTACCGTATGTACTCATATGCGCATAAATATATAAAACTATCTATATCGGCAAAGTTTGTGAAGGGCATGCTCCCCCTCTATAGATGTTACACTTAGACGCATAACACTGTCAGGGTGAGCGGCCGTACAGCTCGCCGGCGACCTCAGCGGTGCCGGCACTATCTCTGCTCTTTACCGTGTGCCAAGTTGTATCAACTCTTTCTCCAAATCCTCTGCAAGTAACCGGATGGCCTGTGATGCAGGGGATACACCGAAGTCCGTGACCGGAATCCCGGCGCGCACTGCATCTATCACTGCCGGATCAAAGGGAATTGTTGCGATGAGAGGTAGTTCCTCCTCCTGGCAGTATGTTTTGATTTCGTCCGTGTGCGCAGGGTCCAGATCGTAACGGTTAACTACAACAAATGTCTTCGTGCGGAACTGACGGCAGACGGCAATAACCCGTTTCAGATCATGGAGGCCGGAGACACTTGGTTCGGTAACCACAAGCACAGCGTTCATACCGCTAATCGAGGAAATCAGTGGACAGCCGGTTCCAGGCGGGCCGTCAACCAGGAACAGATCTGAATCCCCATCCCGCTCCATTGCTGTTTTTTTCACTGCGTGGACGAGCAGTCCCGAGTTCCCTGAGCCTGGCATGAGCCTGGCATGGACCAGATGACCGTGTGCGACCTCCGAGTACATAATCTCACCTGTCTGTCTTGACTGCATGCTCACAGCCTCTGCCGGACAGACCACTGTGCAGACAGCACATCCCTCACAACGGGAAGAATTGATAAGATAAGCCTCGCCGTCCCTATCCACAGCATTAAAGCGGCAGTGCTCTAGGCACTCACCACACTCGGTACAGAGGTCAGGATCGATGACTGCTGCTTTCATTCCCATGAATGGATCGATACGGATAAGACGGGGATTTAATACAAGGGCAAGGTTTGCGGCATCCACATCACAGTCAGCAAGCACGAGAGAGCCTTTGAGCAGGCTTGAGAGAGCGGCGGTGATCATGGTCTTTCCCGTACCTCCCTTTCCGCTGACCACAGCTATCCTGATCATAACTCCGCCCCCGTAAGTGATTTGCACTTATTGAATAGAGAGCGGAATTCTTTTTGCCACTCCGGCTGTACCCGGCAGAGAAGGTCGCCCCTGCTCTGAATGGCAGCAATCTCACGGCTGAACGGGATCGTCAGCATAATCTCAAGATCATGTTCGGCACAGAACCGTATCGTCTCCTCATCCTTTCCGTCACTTCTGTTGATGATTACGCCTGCCGGTACACCGAGCCGCTCTGTGACATCAGCTGCGAGTTCGAGATCGTGCAGACCGAATGGTGTGGACTCCGTTACAAGGATACAGGCATCGCATCCTTCAATAGCCTCAACGACCGGGCATGATGTCCCGGGTGCGGTATCAAGGATTATGATGGAATCATCTGCCGCTTCCTGTTTTACCTCCCTGATAATTGGTACCGCAAGTGGACTTCCTGTATCCAGCATTCCTGAGATTAGTTTCAATCCCGGGAGAGGTGTTGAAACGGAAAGTGTTCCAATCCGTTTTGGCTCTTCGTGAATCGCTTTCTTAGGACATACCAACATACATCCCCCGCAGGAATGACAGAGATCTGGAAAAAACAGGACACGATTAGGCAATACTGAGATTGCGCCATACCTACAGAACTCCCCGCACTTTCTGCAATGATCACAAATCGATTCATCAATCACAGGAATTGGCAGGGTCACATCGCGTGTCGTCGTGACTGCCGGAAAAAAGAGATGGAGATTGGGCTCTTCCACATCACAGTCAACGAGGCTAATCTGCCCCGTTTCTGCAAGAGTGAAGGCTAAATTTGCCGCTACCATACTCTTACCGGTACCACCTTTTCCACTGGCAATTACTAGTTTCATTATATCACTCTTTAAATTCAATAAAATGGGTTTAGACTACTTCAGGTATGGTGGAGTTATTGTACCTTTTCAAGAGTATTTGCCCTGAATGCATCAAGGGCATTACTAACCGAACCATTGCCGCGATAGATATACTGGACAATGCCGGCAGAATCGAGAACAGACTTTGCATTTCCACCCATAAGCCCGCTGATAAGAGCACCCGCTTTGTGATCAATAATCAACTGGGCTGCTTTTGGACCTACTCCACCGGCTCCAGCTGCAAACGAATTTGTGACTGCTTCAAAAGATCCTGTCTCACTATCCACGATAATGAAATACGGAGACCTGCCAAAACGTTCCTCAACTTTGGCATCAAGTGTTGTGCCCTTTGCTGTAATACATACTTTCATAATAAAATTAACCTCATTAACATTTTACTCATATGCGCACAAGTAATTTAAACTATCGTATCGTATACATAATATTCATATGAGAAATAATCTCCAAACACCTGGTCATTAAATCCGGTTGTTTTAGATTATATCCATATTGAACGGTGAGAAATCTCATGAGCAAATCAATAGTCATTGAAGACTTGCTGGCAACTCTGCCGGACAAGTCAATTCCCGTTCGATCCATACTAATCGGGGCCCACTGGACCGCTGTATGCAGCGCTCACTGTGGTCTTGCCACTACTATAATCGGGAATGATTGTCATGGTCAAACGACCGTTGTGCGAGATTCCGGGTCTCTACACCTGAAGAGTGCGCAGGAACTTGCAGAGTATGCTCAGTCAGAGAATCCTCTGGAAGCCAGTATTGGCATAGCTGCCATCAACTCACTTATGGAAGTGAACGAACACAATGCTGTAGAAATTAATGCCTCCGAAGTACTTATGGAAAAAGGTGCCGGAAAAAATGTGGCGCTTGTTGGTCATTTCCCATTTATCCCCAAACTCCGAAAAAGTGTCGGGAACCTCTGGGTCATTGAACTGAATCCCATTGAGGATGACTATCCGGCGCAGTCTGCTGCAGAGTTAATCCCTCAGGCTGATATTGTAGCAATCACTGCAAGTTCCCTGATAAATCACACTATGGATAACCTGCTAAACCTCTGCGACCCGGATGCCCAGGTCATAATCCTTGGACCAAGCACACCCCTTTCGCCGGTAATGTTCGAGCATGGAGCAAACATCATCGCAGGATCCCGTATCCTTGATGAGACTGCCGTTCTTAATTGCATCGGGCAGGGTGCGATATTCCAGCAGGTCTCCGGAGTAAAGCTGCTGACCTTCACAAATACCGGAAGCTCCATCCTCTAATGTGAAAACTGTCAGGTAGAATATGAACCGAAAACAGATTAGAATTATTGCCATTCAAGAAGAGCGTAACAATCATGGAATCTAACGAAAAAACACCTGATTTATTTACCTACACGCCGATTGGCGTTGTTCATTCCCCTCACACTGATATTTCCGGTATGCCCATCCAGCCAAAGGGAGCTATAGGCATACAGGGAACTATTATAATACGTTCAGAATTAGCCGCAGGTCTAAGTGATTTAAAGGATTTTTCCCATATTATTCTCATATATGCGTTTCACAAATCTCAGGGATATACTCTTAAAGTCACTCCATTTCTGGACCCGGTCCCGCGTGGAGTATTCTCTACGCGGGCCCCAAAACGGCCAAATGCGATTGGATTATCAGTAGTCAGACTCATTACTATTCATGATAACATACTTGAGATTGAAAACGTGGACATTCTCGACGGGACACCGCTTTTAGACATAAAACCTTACATCCCGGCTTTCGATGCCTACTGCAATGCAAAAGCAGGATGGCTGGACCAGTCCCAGGAAAATGCGGCATCTGTCAAATCAGATGAACGATTCCGATAAAAGAATATTCGTATTATGAAAAATAACTTCATGAGGAAAAAATGCATGAATTGCTCTTGAAATTTATACTATTGCCAAGTATTATTATGTACAATCACAAAAATACACACACTTATTCCTATCATAATTTAACGGTAAATCCCGGAAGTGAAAACAGATGACAGAAAACCATATCTTCGGTCCGGTTTGCTCCCGGAGGTTGGGAAGATCATTAGGAATAGATCTTCTACCCTTTAAGACCTGTTCGTATTCCTGCATATACTGTGAATGCGGAGCGACAACACAGAAGACGTTACAACGTTCTGAATTTTTTCCTACGAATGAAGTTATCACCCAATTGGATGAAGTTCTCTCACTTGGACCGGCTCTTGATTACATTACTTTTGCCGGTTCCGGCGAACCGACTCTCTCTCTCTCTCTAGGCAAGGTCATCACATTTCTTAAAACGACCTATCCCCAGTATAAGGTTGCTGTACTCACCAATGGGAGCCTGTTGTCAGACAAGGAAGTCAGATTGGAATTGGCGGGCGCAGATCTTGTTATCCCTACACTTACAAGTACTAGCCAAACAATCTTTGAACGCATCCACAGACCAGTTCCCGGACTATCCATACAAAACATCATAAATGGTATAATTAGCTTTAGAAATGAATTCAATGGTCAGATGTGGCTTGAAGTTTTCCTGATACCTTCCCTTAACACCGATGATGCAGAACTTGCCTCTCTCCGTGATTCCATCAGGGATATCAGTCCGGACAGGATTCAGCTTAATACGCTTGACCGACCAGCTTCAGAGGATTGGGTTACAGTTCCGGATGCAGAAGAACTCGAACGAATCCGGAAATATTTTGCTGAAGATCAGATACCCGTTGATGTAGCAGGGACCTGTTGCGAACAGCCTGACACCTGCGTTTCCGGTGAAAGCACCCACTCACAAATTCTCAAGACCCTGCACATCCGTCCCTGTACCGTTGATGATCTCGCTGCCATGACAGGATTGCACCATCATGAAGTGGCCAAATATCTGTCCCGGCTTCTTATCGGGGGAACCATTCGCGTTCAAAGGGGTCCAAGAGGCGTGTTTTATTCTGCCAAACAGGATCCAAAACCGGATACTGACCGGAAATAAAAATAACACCCTCACCTTTTTTACGTAAGTTTCAAAACAATCCTGTGGATACGCTGAGACCGGAATATAAATCATATATCAAGATTAAGAAAACAAAAAAATCAAATTATGCTGTTATTTCATCTGGTGAATGATCAATATCCACTCTCGGGGGAACAAACGACGGCGGCTGGATTCCTGCGTTTCTGAACTCCGCCAATGCTCTCCGGGTGACTTCCGATTTGAACTCAAATTCAAATCGGAGATCGTTGACATATCCCTTTGCACGGACACGCTTGTAGAATGGGAAATCCTCAAGCAGCACTGTATGGGTATATCTTTTTGAGATGATCACATATTTTGATGTGACAAGTGCCTCCTTGAGGATTTTCAGAGCCATCTCTGCATCTGAATCCGGGTGGATATAGAGATCGATGACAATCATCATGGCAAGGTCGCCCGCATTGCCGCTGGTTACCGATTGGCTGAATATCGTATTATTCGGAATCGACACCTGTTCATCGGCAGGAGTCTGCAAACGGGTAGAGCGGATCCCGATATTTTTTACCTCCCCATACTTTTCTCCGATGGACACCTTGTCGCCGATCTGATAGGGTTTTTCAACGATTATGACGATACCCCCTGCGATATCGGCAAAAAGGTCTTTCATGCCGAGCCCGATGGCAGCGCCAAAGAGTCCTGAAAATGCGAGTAATAGAGTCAGCGAAGGCTGGATAAGAGCAATGATGATGTAATAGAGGGCGGTCAGAGAAACGGCAAGCTTCAGCAAGGGGATCAGCATTGTGATTATGGTCCGATGCCGGCCTGCCCGTTCCGAGATATGTGTCAGGATAAAACCGAGCAACCAATTGAGAACATATGCGAAGATAATGATGAAAAGAATACGCAGGATAAGATTCGCATCTATGGTTTCAAGCGGGAGTTCAGCCACAACGTCCGTTGTAACATTGGAGAGCAGAGAGTCAGCCATGATTACCACAGCCTCAGGGTCTTTTTCAGATACTCGGCAACCGGTCCAAGTGCAAACGCCGGAACACTGTAATACCCGTCGTCATTCCTCAAAAGCCCCTCTTGGACAAGGCGGTAGAGGACGCGCCTGATA
>DATESH010000016.1:0-3683 GCA_035270965.1 Methanocorpusculum sp. | reverse complement strand
GAGAAGAGAGCTGATCCAAGACCGATGAACACCTGGGTGATTGCGATGTAGGATACATTCGCACTGAGTCCGAGACCCGCGAGAAGTAAAACACCAATAGCTGAAAGCGTCATGCCGAGAGTGGCGAGATATCTCGAGTCGAAGTGGTCGGATAGTTTTCCTGCAATCGGTGTCATCACTGTCTGAATAACCGGCTGGAAGAAGATAATCAGACCCGCTTCAAGTGCACTGAGAGCGCCTATCGACTGGAGATACAGACTCACCATATAGACTGAACCATATGTACATCCATAGTTGAGAAGTGCCGCATAGGATGACCTTGCGAACCGTTTGTTTTTGAAAAACAGATTCACGTGGAGAACCGGTTCCTCGATTCTGCGTTCATACCAGATGAATATAATGAGGAGGAGGACGCCTGATACTGCGAATACCGGGGACCATGTATCGGTAATCGTTGAAAGCCCGAACATAGTGCAGAAAATCGCAATCGCGTATAATATCGTTCCTTTGATATCGAATGATTTTGCCGGATTTGTGAACTCCTGTTTCATGAAAGCCAGCATGGCAATGCCCGAGATGAATATGACTGGGATTGTGACGAGGAAAAGACTCCGCCATCCGGCGATTTCGGTTAATAATCCGCCCACAACCGGACCCAGAGACAGCCCCACATAGACTGTGGCGAGATTGATTCCTATTGCCATACCCCGTTTATTTGCCGGGAAAACCCGTGTTATGATGGCAAGACTGGTTATCATTACCAGTGCGGACCCGACTCCCGCAAGGATTCTTAAGAGAAGCAGGATGGTATAATTCGGTGCGAAAACTGATATAAGGCAGGATACTGCGATGATTACTTCACCGATGATAAATGATTTTTTATAGCCGATTCTGTCAACAACTCCGGCTCCCGGAACAAGGCAGATGGCCGTTGACAGAATAAATGCCGTACTCATCCATCCTAGGTCACGTGCTGAAACGATAAATTCCAGCCCGATTGCCGGCAGAGCGAGTAAAACCATGGTTGTTATCATGGGGTTTAAAAAAGTCCCCATAGATGCTGCGAACAGAATCATTCTCCGTTCATGTTTATTCATTTCAGTCATTGAATATCAATTGGGTACATGATTGGCATTTATCCCTGATTACACATCCTTTGCAGTCCGGATTTTTTGCGGTGCAGACTGCCCGTCCGTGGCTGATGAGAAGATAGTTGATTTCGCTCCACGATTTTTTCGGAAAAAGCTTCATGAGGTCCTTTTCGATTTTCTCCGGGCTGGTATTTTCTGTGAAGCCGATGCGTTTGGAAAGTCTCCTGACATGGGTGTCGACGGCAATTCCGTATGTTTTGTGAAATGCGTGATTTGTGACGATATTCGCAGTTTTTCTTCCAACACCGGGCAGAGTCGTGAGTTCTTCGATTGTTTCAGGGACGATTCCGCCGAAGTTTTCCTCGAGCATTTTTGCCGTGCCGATGATGTTCTTTGTTTTCGCCCGGAAAAATCCTGTTGAGTGAATTATTCGTTCGACATTCGCGGGTTCAGCATGAGCCAGGGTGCGGGCATCGGGATATGTGGAGAACAGTTCGCCGCGCAGAGAGTTGATGGTGACATCCGTCGTCTGGGCGGAGAGAATCGTCATGATAATGAGTTCAAAAGGATTCAGGAATTTCAGAAAGTTCATCTCATCCTGTGTGTGGGGATATATTTCGTTTAATTTTTCGAGAATGGATTCTGCATTTTGCTGATTCATAAAAAAATGGGGCGGCCCAGATTCGAACTGGGGTCAAAGCGTCCCAAACGCTCTAGGATGGACCAGGCTACCCTACCGCCCCCCATATTCTGCTCTATAACATTAGCGCTACTCCTTAAAAAGAAGTATGTATGGTGGTCTACACAATCGGGAATGAAATCTTCTTTTCGCCAACAATTGTCCCTGCAAATTCGCCTTTGAGGAGGGCATGTTCAATCAGCGCAGGATCGCGCCCGTCGATTACTACCAGAGGAATGCCGCTTCTTTCAGCGATTTTTGCTGCGACGAGGTCAATGACCATATTTGAACCTGCATTCATCTTCTCTTTCATGATGAGGTCGATGAGTCCCTGCGGTGATAAGAGGTCGTGTTTTTTGGCAGACTTATCTTTTTTCGGGTCTGCGGTATATATTCCGTCGATTGCCGTCATATTGACCATCATGGATGCGCCGACTTCTTCTGCCAGTACTGCGGCGACTGCATCTGTGGTCTGACCCGGAGTTACTCCGCCCATTATGACGATTCTCCCTGAGATAGCTGCGGTCTTTGCCTCGACATAGGATGTAACCACTGCAGGATATGCATATTCTTTGAGCGCACCTATAAGGAGGGCGGCATTGATCCGGGTTACCTGAATCCCGATCTCATCAGATGAAGCTTCATCCAATCCTATATCCCGGCAGGCATCGATATATCTTCTCGCTTCTCCCCCGCCGCCGACAACGGCAAAAATCTGGATGCCGGCTTTGGTAAGAGTTATCAAAGATTTAGCCCATTCTTTCAGGCGGTGTGCATCAAGCGACGGTATCAGGACCGAGCCTCCTACTGAAATAACAACCCTCGTCATAAATTATCCTAATAATGTGTTTCTTCTGAACATATATGTAGTGTGTCTTCGTGTGGGGTTTAGATGGTCTTTTTCAGGGGATAAATAATGAATTCAAATCTGTTTTAGAGATTCCTTTTATACGCCCCGGTATCGGCAATCAGGCATGTATGTACTATGTGCAGCCTTCCCCTCCCTCGCGTAAATAATGAAATCTTTGATTCCTTGTATGGATTTTCAAAAAATTGACCGGGTTGATATTTTTTTATCTCCCAAACCACTACATATGTCCCGTTCGTAGCATTTTCAGATAAAGTCATGATAAATCCATCCGCCAAAATTTAGCACATTCACATAAATTCGTTGAGTTTTATAAATTGTGATTTCGGCAAAATAATTATAAGAATTGGGGGGAGATATGCTGTTTATACAAGAAATTACGCTCAAAATGCCGTTAAATATCCATTATATTGATACAGCTGGCTTAAATTTTAAATTGAAGGACAGAATGGCTGAAAAATCGGGAATCCTCTTAATTCTGAGCATTTTCAGAAACGGGGTAGTTTTAACAAAGATTAGTGACAAATTATAACTTGGAGGGTTTCGTATAATTGAAAGTGTATGTAATAGAGATTCAACCGTATCGCAACCTATCGTTAGTGTTAAAAGTCTGACTAAGGTCTTTGGGCATGATTACGAAAAAGCATTGGAAATTCACCGAAAAGGTCGTTCAAAGAAAGAGGTTTATGAAGAAACCGGGGCGACAATAGCTCTTGATAATGTTTCTTTTGAAGTGATGCGTGGTGAGACCTTCGTTTTGATGGGTCTCTCCGGAAGTGGTAAATCAACGCTTCTGCGTTGCCTTAATCGAATTATTGAGCCGACAGAGGGGGATATACAGATTGACGGCGAGAATATCACCGGGAAGAACCGTGAAGAACTGCGGGAAATGCGGCGACGTAAGCTGGGTATGATTTTCCAGAATTTTGCCCTTCTCCCGCATAGATCTGTTTTGGATAATGTAGCTTTCGGCCTTGAGATTATGGGCGTTCCAAAAGAGGAGCGCCTGAAAAGGTCCGATGAAGTTCTGCGGATGGTGGGGCTT
>DATESH010000015.1:0-10646 GCA_035270965.1 Methanocorpusculum sp. | reverse complement strand
TCATCAGCTCCGAGATGATAGAGGTCCCCCGTCTCTGAAATAAATCTGGACCGTGTAATAATCCCAATCTTTGGATTCAGCCTCCGTGCAACAGAAATAATTGCTTTAATCGATTCTATCTGCGGAATAGAAATCACAATCGTCTGGGCTTTATGAATACCCGCATACTCCAGAACGGACTCGTGACTTGCGTCGCAATACACAATATTTTCTCCGCGTTTCTTCTCTTTTTCCACGGTATCTGCATTCAGTTCAAGAATAATATAGGGAATATCCACCTTTCGGAGTGCTTTCACGACAAAACTTCCGACAAGCCCGTAGCCGACAATAATAACATGTCCCTGCTTTTTTTCCTCACCGGTCTGAACAGACACTGAATCCATATCCTGGCACTGCGGCACAGTGGGAATAATGAACCTCTTGACAATTTTTGGTCCGGTTGATACCGCAAACGGGGTAATTGCCATAGTAACGATTGAAATTGCCAGAAACACCTGATAGACGCTCTCCGTCAGAATGCCGCTGGATAAACCGGTCTCCCCTAAAATAAATGAGAATTCTCCAATCTGCGAGAGACCGATAGCTGAAAGAAGAGCAGCCCCTGTCGCCACACCGAGAATTTTCACCGAAACAAAATTGACCAGGGTTTTTCCCAGCATCAATGCGGCCGCGAGGGCGAGAATGAGTATTAGATGCTCACCGAGATACATGAGATTCAGCATCATGCCGATCGATACGAAAAAGAAACTTGTCAGCAGGTCGCGAATCGGCATAATCTGTCCGATGACTTCATGGCTGTAATCCGATCCGGAAATTGCGACACCTGCAAGGAATGCTCCGAGAGCCAGCGAGACCCCGGTCAATGACATAATCCAGGCAATGCCAAAACAAATCACCACGACTGCAATGATAAATAGCTCACTGCTTCTGGTGAGTGCGACTCTCTGAAGGAATTTCGGTACAAGATAAATCGCAGCTGCCAGAATCACAACTAAAGCACACATACCGATGCCGAAATTGATGATAGATCCAATCAGGTTCGTGCCTGTCGTTCCTGCAAGTATCGGAACAAGCATCATCATCGGAACAACGTTCAGATCCTGAAAAATCAGCATACCAAGGGATATTTTTCCATGTTGTGTGTCAATTTCCCCGGTCCTCTGGTAAATGTTCATAATAATAGCTGTTGACGAGTGAGCTACCAGGAATCCGATGAATATTGCAGCGTTCGAGGCGAACCCGCATGCCGTCATTATTGCCCAGACAACAGCTGTGGTCAGGATGAGTTGAAGACCGCCGCCAATCAGAACGATCTTTTTCATAGCGATGAGTTCTTTCAGGGGAATCTCCAATCCGATAGTGAACATCAGAAGGATAACACCGAGGTCTGCAAGAAGCGAGACCTGGTCTTCCGTAACCAGCCCCAGCCCGAACGGACCGACAATAATTCCCGTCAGGAAATATCCTACAATAAGAGGGACACGAAATCTTTTTCCGATAAATAAAACGGCGATCGCACAAACGAGAACAATAACGACCGCCATTATCATTTCAGTTTCTGTTGCCATGTCCATACCTAGTATATATCTGGTAGAATAGTGGGCAGTGAATGGTAAAAAACGTAACTAAGCTATCACCCGGAAGAAGACTTATTGGTTTTCAGATAAGACATATATCACTCGTTTATGAATAGCATAAATCTCACCGCATATCTCAATGACGCCATCGAGAATCTTATCAAAGATATTCTGAAAGGTACGCTCTCGAATAAAAAGGAGACCGCATTTCTCTTATCGCAGATGAAGTATCAGACGGAAAATGCGAAAAGACGCCGTGCATTTCCGCATATGCCGGCATTTCTCATTGCAAGTGTCACGTCATCCTGCAATCTTCACTGCGCCGGTTGTTATGCCCGGGCGACCGGGATGTGCGGCGATGCACCCGCGGGAGCCTCGCCGCTCAGTGTTTCCGAGTGGCAGGATATCTTTTTGCAGGCAGAGGAGCTTGGAATCTCCTTTATTCTTCTGGCGGGAGGGGAACCCCTTCTCCGCCGGGATCTGATTGAAGCCGCCGCTGAGCATAAATCCATCATATATCCGATATTTACGAACGGAACCCTGATTGATACAGAGTATGCGGACCTTTTCAGCCGGAACAGAAATCTTGTCCCGGTCCTCAGCATTGAGGGCGGACGGGAGGAGACGGACTCCCGACGCGGGGCAGGCACGTATGCCGCACTTATTTCTGCGATGAAGGCACTTCAGAAAGAAAAAGTTCTCTTCGGGGCATCTATTACTATCACGACGGAGAATCTGGCTGAGGTCACGTCGGATGCCTTCCTTGATTTCCTGCAGACTGAGTCGTGCCGGCTCGTGTTCTATATCGAGTACACGGCGATTGATAACGGATCAAAGGAGCTTGAACTCACGGCATCCCTGCGGGAGAAGCTGGAGGGCCGGCTTACTGAAATCAAGTCCGCGTATCCCGGGATTGTGTTCATCTCGTTCCCGGGTGATGAGAAGCAGATGGGCGGGTGTCTTGCGGGCGGCAGGGGATTTTTCCATATCAATCCGTATGGTTCTGCAGAGCCGTGCCCTTTCTCGCCGTATTCGGACCGGAATCTCCGGAACGTTTCACTTCTGGATGCGGTGAACTCGCCGTTCTTTGCAAAACTCATCGCAGCCGGACTTGTCGGCGGGGAGCATGACGGGGGCTGTGCTCTGTTCGAACATGAGAAAGAAGTTATTGAAATTAAGAGTAAGCTTTCATAATAGTGATATCCTGTATCAATCATTTTTTTGCGTGTAGCCGGTTTTGTGCAGGCACATCATCAGTGTCAGTAATTTGCATGAATTCACGGAATTTCAATGGAACTGAAAAAAAGTTTCTGGTTAAGAATGGGGGGTGCCTGTTTATTGATTGCCGCCGAGCGTACATGAAGAACAGCTGCCCTGAAGATTTCTCTGGGTAAGTTGTGCTATCTGGAGCTCGAGGCTTCGGACCCTCTCCAATAAATCCGCATACTCTTCTTCGAGTGATGCGAGCCGGGTTTCCACATCGCTGGATGATGTCATGTATAGCAGATTGTTTTTCCGCCTTTTATAATTTGTTTACGTGACATCAGGCAGAGTCTTTTGTTTTCTCCACATTTTGTCGGTAAAGATGAGGATGACCGCCGGGGTGATACAGAAGAGGGCGGCGAACCGGAGACCGTTTTTTCACAGTGGGTCGGAGACGCAGTCGACGACCTCAGCTGAACAAATCTTTGATTTGCGAGTGGATGGGGAGGGAACTTCTTGTCTCCCCCCTCTCTCATTTTATTTATTTCGTGTTTTTGTCCTTTTTTCGTGCATTTCGTGTGATGGCGGGTTGGACGCTGAAAGCGGCCGACCTCAGCGGAGGCCACCCCTACGGGGTAGCCCGCCTCAGCTAAGATCGCCGGCTGCGCCGTCGATCCGCCCCTTCACTTCACCCGGACAAGAAGTTCCGCATTCTCAATCGTGACATCAGTATGGTTTATCATCTGTGCCGCCGCGATCGAATATGACCGGGATTTTTCCGCAAGTGCGTTTCCTTCGACATCCACATCCACGCACACCGTTTTGATTCCCACAAGCTCATCAGAATACCGCGTAATCTCGAACGTTCTAAACTCCTGCGGGAAATCCCTCAGCGATGCCGTCTCGACCACCCAGAATCCATACTCAGGATGCGCCGGATCCGGCGATGGAACTGCCTCGATTGTATTTCTGTGGTTGTGTCCTGCAGCCCACATCAGCAGATTCGGATACTTCTGCAGCTCGGTAATCAGCTCAGTCTCGGAAACCTCGGAGTTCAGACTCCAGCCCGAGGGTGCCCCCACCTCCATCGTCACGATCGGGATATGTGCCGCGATGATCATCAGAACATCATCCTCCTGTCCTTTCTGCAGTTCGGCCTTCAGCCAGGCGAACCGCTCTTCATCAAGTGAACCGCGGCCATGTGCCCAGACATCTCCGATTGTTGAACCGTTCACTGTCGTGTCATCCAGCATGATGATCCGGACACCCTCCACCGGGTCAAACGAGTAGCATGCAAAGTCGTTTGCAATCATCTCTTCCGTATATCCGTGACCGAACGGCAGGGAACTCGAGTTCAAAAACTCCTGCATGAACCCGATCCGGCTTCCATTCTCCGAGATCGCATGACGGTCAGCATCTGCGGTCACTGTTGGAGCTGAAGCAAATCCCGAAGCATTGCCTATCCCAATGATGGTGCCGTTCGGATCCGATCCATTATAAACTCCCATATAATACCCGGTAAGCGACGGGTCTCCGGTCGCGAGAACATCAAGCCGCATATTCACGACCGTATCGCCGCGAAGGGTCCTGCTTGCATTTTCATCGACCGTGAACACGCCCGTATAGAACTGGTCGTGATTCCCGATCGTCTGATACCAGGGCACGTCCAGACCTTCTGCCGTAAACGTCTGCTGATAATCGATATCTTCCTTCCCGGCATTCCCGCCTGAGGTCGGATCGATTGTTTTCCCGTCAAGAACATCAATGAACCAGCGCAGTTCATTATACTGATCATTGTTCGCCGCATCTCCAAGGGAGAGGACAAGATCCAGTTTATTCTCTTTATTTATGGTGTTGATCGTCCGGATTGCGGCATCCAGCACCTGGGTCGAATACATCGAGACCGGTGAATATGCCGAAGGGAAGGGGCTGAGATACCCAAGAGCAATCACCTGAAGCGGAGACTCCTCATCGGTGAGGTGGATGTCCGAGATCGTAGCAAAAGAAAGAAGCGTTGTGCCCTCGCCTGATGGAGTCATTCCGCCGGTGATGTCATCTCTCACCGTTATCGGAACGCCCGCACCATATGTCCATTCACCAAATCCGTTGTAATGGTAAATGCTGAGATTTTCCGGAGTGATGGTCAGGTTTGCTCCCGGATCGACCGGGACCACGTTACGTTCAGTTGTATTGAATGATTGTGTCTGATTCACACAGCCGCTGGAAAATACCAGCAGCACCGCGAAAAATACAAGTATTACTGCCAAAATGCGTGACATAGTTTTATCCTAGTTGTTTGTCTGAAGTATAAAATGATGTCTTATAAAAAAAAAATTAAAAAATAGTATCCAGCATCCGTCCGAAGTGCGGCACGAAGTCCTTCTTCCGGGAAACGATCCCCGGAAGACGCATGGGTGTTTTCCCCCAGTGCATTGCTGCCATCGTAACCTCATCCGAAACCGCAAACATATCCGAGCCCATCTCCGACACACTCGTATAAAGAGCGATGTACATATCCGGAGCTCCGTGCTCATGCAGTTTTCTTTCAAGGGCTGCATAAATTTTATCCGAATGCTTCTTTGCATACTCATAAGACGGCGTCAGAACCTGGGAAATGATTACCCGTTTCCCGGAAAGAACATACTCTTTTGTGTCACGACTGATCAGTTCATCCTGCGGCACACCCGAAAGTGCCATACCTTCCGTGATTAACTCGTTTGCATATGAAACTGTATCGACACCGGTGATTTCCGAAAGGAATCTTACCGCTTCCTCATCCTGCTTCATCGTCGTAGACATCTTCAGACCGAGCGTATCCGAAAGAATTCCCGAAAGAAGAACCCCTGCCACATCCTTTTCCGGAGTAAGACCCGTTTCCATAAACCGTCTGGTGATAATTGTCGAAGTGGACCCGACAGGTTCCATATCGAAACGGATCGGTCTGAGAGTAGCCATCGCTCCAAGCCTGTGGTGATCGATGATTTCAACGATATTTGCGGTTTCGATTCCTTCGACCGCCTGACTGTATTCATTGTGGTCAACAAGAATTACGGACTTCGCCACATCATCCATCAGCGAATTCCGGGAAATTGTTCCAAGCAGCTTCCCTCCTTCATCGACCACACATGCAGCCCGGTATTTGGAGTTGGAAACAATCTGTTTCACATACAGAATCGTATCGGTCATCCGCACGGTCGGGACATCCGTTGTCATGATCGTCTCTGCCGGCAGAGTCAGCTGAATCATTTTTGCAACACCGAATGCGTCGGCATCTGTTGAGATGACGGTGACTCCTTTATTCACGGCAAGATTCAGCAGACGGTCTCCGACCGGAGCGGAATCAGCAATAATCAGCGCCGCAATTCCTGCTGAAACCAGAGCCAGCTGAATCGGTTCGTCATCTCCGACTACAGCGATATCTTTCTTGGTAATGCGTGAGAGAATCACGTGCAGAGCATCGATTGAAATATACACCGCACCCTCAAGCATCTCGTGTTTTTTCACCAGCACAACCCCGTGCAGAATCCGGGCGAGCGTGTTCACACTCACGGGAGAAACTGAGAGGGTCTCCATCTTCGTGTTGGAGACATAGGCTCTTGCAAGACCATATTCACTCACGAGGCCGATGAGTTTCCCCTCTGTATTGGTGATCGGCAGATTCCGCAGATCATTTGCATCCATCAATGCGATTACATCAATTGTCGGCGTTGCTGCGTTTGCGCTCTCCGGGTGGGTAAAGGGGATATCCGATACTGAGGGCTCGACATCCAGTACAAGAGCCGGTTCTTCGACGCCGAACTTTGCGAGGGCGAACTTCGTCTCGGCATTCAGATCCCCGCATCGGGCAGCGACATATGTGTCATTCCCATCCCTATTAAGAAATGCAGCATATCCGATTGCGCTGCAAATACTATCTGTATCGGGGTGGCGGTGACCTATTACATATATAGATTTCAATTCAGAAACTCCTGACAATATATGAGTATAGTTTGGCGGTATATTAAATAGTCTTTTTTCCGCCTGTTTGTCATGGTCACACAAATTATTAAGACATTGTACCCCGTATCTAATTGGCATCATGCACAAGGAAGAATTACTTGAGCTTCACCAGATTTTTTTTGACATTAAGGAATACTATGAGTCAATAAATCCCGAACTGAAGTTCACACAATACAATGCACTGAAAATCACGCCGGATATGGTAAACCGGAGCAAACTTGAACACAAATATGCCATTTTCATTCTCGGTTCCGAGATTGCATCGGCTATGAAAGAAATCGAGACCATTTCCTCACGCGGGACGCCTTTCCGTATGAAGGAACTTGCCGAACGTACGCTTAAGGAAATGGAAGCTGAAAAAGAACAATAAAAATAAAAAAAGGGGAGTCCCTCTATTTTAGCTTTTTATAAATTCAACCCCGATTACGGAAAAGGTTTTTCCATCACTGCCTAATACGAGGGTATTTGTCTGGAGGAATCCTGATGCGGCGATGGCAAAGGTCAGTTTGTAGGTTCCGTTATTCTGGAGTGTCCACGTAAATGCAGACGGAAGTGGTAATCCCATGCTCTCTAAGGAGACTGTCCCGGTACCATCACTTTTGAAGACCATCGTGTATATGTCGTCACCATAGTTTGGTACTGACTTAGCTCCGGTCCAGGTGCCGATAATCGGGTCTTCGGTTATCGGTTCTTGTGTCTGGGTGGCAACCGGTTCGGTTATATTTGAGCTTGTAATACAGCCTGCTGAGCTGAGACAGATGACCAGAATTCCGGCCACGAGTAATAGTAGAAGGAGACGTTTTTTCATAAATGAAAATGGCGTCAGGTAATATTTATATTTTCGTTATCTCCGGTCCTCTTTGTCCTGTTTTACCAGATAATCGGCGAGCAGTTTCGGGATGGGAGCGGTCATGCAGTGCCAGTTAGG
This sequence comes from Methanocorpusculum sp., assembly GCA_035270965.1. GTDB lineage: Archaea > Halobacteriota > Methanomicrobia > Methanomicrobiales > Methanocorpusculaceae > Methanocorpusculum. Next base: position 2,939 of record DATESH010000015.1, on the reverse strand, counting down.
CGTACCGTTTACTTCCAGGACGGTATAACCTCCTGTTTCGAGAGGAAGAAGATCTACGCCGCAGTAATCGATTCCTACCGCACGTGCTGCTGATTCTGCTGCTTCAGCCATGTCTTTCGGGATTTCTACGGCACAACCGGTTCCGCCCTGGTGGATGTTGTGCGTCAGGTGTGCCGACTGGCGTTTGATTGCTCCTACTGCCTCGTAGTCGATGACAAAAATACGGAAGTCACGGTCGTTTTTTACGTATTCCTGCACGTAGTAAGGCGGCTCCTCTTTGATTTCGTCGGCTGAGTGAAACATATATATTCCGTTTCCGTCGAAGCCGTAGACCGGTTTGTAAACTGCTTTTCCTCCGTGAGCGTCGATAAATTTCTGCACGATATCTTTACTGTTGGTAAAACAGGTTGCAGGGCTCGGTGCTCCGGAGCGGATTATTTTGGCAGTGGTGGTGACTTTGCTTGCGCAGGTTGCGATTGCGTCGGTCGAGTTTATCACATGGTTTTCCAGTTCAAGGGCTTTCAGGAGTTCAAACTGAACGCCGTCCTGTTTGATTCCGCATGCCCAGATGGTTTCCCCGGACACCGGGAGGTTGAACGGGTCGACCGAGGCAAGGTCGAGTTTCGCATACGGTACACCCCTCTTCTGCAGTTCAGCCATTACCATCGAGGTTGAATTGTCTTTTTGGGTGTCGGTTGGTTTTGGAATTATATGAATCATTATTTTGTGTTTACTGGGCGATGTAATAAGGCTGTCTTATTGAATGTGATGATATGTATTTTCCTGCAGATATGGTTGCACAAAAAAAGGGTTTTGTATTCAGGAATACATTTCATCCGGCATGGGCCGGATCTTCTGATTGCGTCCTTCTTTTACGGAGGCAATTGCATTTGAGAAGTCATCATTACAAACTATGGTCCGTTTGTTTCTGATTGCATTCATTCCCGCCTCCACGCAGATTGCCATAAGTTCCGACCCGTTCGCATCCTGGGTTTCACGGGCAATCGTTTCGAGGGACACGCTTTTTTCCAGATGCATCTTCTTTGTGTGGATGGAAAGAATGGTCTTTCTCCCCTCTTCATCGGGCAGCGGGAACTCGATGATTCTGTCGAACCTTCCCGGACGGAGCAGAGCCTGGTCCAGGATATCTATTCGGTTCGTTGCTGCAATGATTTTCACATTGCCGCGGGTATTGAATCCGTCCAGTTCGGAAAGAAGCTGCATGAGTGTCCGGTTAACCTCATGGTCTCCTGCGGAGTAGGCATCAGTACTTCGTGACGAGCCTATTGCATCAATCTCGTCAATGAATATTATTGCCGGTGCTCTCTCTCTTGCAAGAGAGAAGATTTCCCTGACAAGCCGGGCTCCTTCTCCGATGTATTTCTGCACAAGTTCGGAGCCGACTACCCGGATGAACGTTGCATTGGTTTCATGAGCCACCGCCTTTGCGAGCAGTGTCTTACCCGTACCGGGCGGACCGCAGAGCAGAACTCCTTTCGGCGGTTCGATTCCCACTTCCTCAAACAACTCCGGTTTTAAGAGCGGCAGTTCCACTGCTTCTTTGAGAAGAGTCATCTGTTTATTCAGACCGCCGACATCTGTATAACTGACATCCGGCGCTGTTTCGACTTCCATCCCGGTGACAAGTACATCATATTTATTCGGCAGGACCTCGACGATTACAAATGACTGGGGATGCAGGGCACACTGGGAACCCGGAACCAGATCCGTCTTTAAAACGTTTTCACTGACTTTTGATAAGAACTGGGGACCGGTTGTACTTCGGACAATTACTCTCCCGTTGGTGGTAATCGATTCAATTGTGCCGATTACAAGAGGAGGGGTGCGATACTGCTCAAGCTCCCCTTTGATTTTTTTTGTCTCGCGTTTATACTGGTCACGCTCTGATTCTATCGCGGCAGACTGGAGTCTGAGTTGGCGGATTGCTTCACGCAGCTCATAATTGCGGCCTTCCAGGGCAATATTGGTTTTTCTAAGTTGTGCAAGTTCCTCTGATGAAATTACCTGATCTACGGAGATTGTCTGAGTCACCACATCCGGATTTTCATCCTGCCCTGATTCTGCCATCGTTTAACCCTATGATGGGTATATCAGATGAAGTGATTAAAGTATCTTTCGGAATACTATTTCCCTAATCCCAGTTTTGATTTTATACCTAAGGTATATTCGGCATGGCTGCTTTGTGTGCATGTACCGGTGCCTATAGGAAAAGGGTTAATGTATCCAAAGGAAAATATGATTAGCGATATACCATGCAGACAGAATATTGTGAGTTATGCGGGGCATCCCTGTCGAAACCAGGTAAGTTGGTGCAAATTGAGGGCGCAAAGCCGATGAGGGTTTGCGATAAGTGTGCCAAACTCGGGACTGAAGTCCAGGGACCTCGTGCACCTGTTCAGATGTTTGGAAGAGCGGTCATCACCTCTAAAAAGACTACTAAGGGTGGTCAGCAGCCTATGCGGAAGCGGGATATGTTCGATTATCTAGAAGGCGATGTCGTCGAGGATTATGCCCCGCGGATTGCGGCTGCCCGATTGGCAAAAGGATTCACCCAGAAGGATCTTGCTTTCGTTTTGAAGATGCAGGAGGGCGATATCAAGAAGTTCGAGCGTGGAGACCGGATGCCTACCGAGGCTGAATGTAAGAAGCTTGAGAAGGAGCTTGAAATCGTGCTTATCGACAAGACTGACGGAGAGGACAAGGTCCAGACCGGCGGTGTTGCCACGACGACTCTTGGTGATGTTCTCCAGGTTAAGAGGAAGTAATGTCGTCGCCTCTGATTCTTGTTAATTTTAAATCATACCGCGAAGGGGCTGGCAATAATGCCGGTCAAATCGGAGGAGCAGCAGAAATTGTAATGCAGGAGTCGGGCGTGACTATTGGAGTTGCTCCTCAGTTTGTAGAACTTCACCCGTTTT
>DATESH010000014.1:0-7472 GCA_035270965.1 Methanocorpusculum sp. | reverse complement strand
GCGGATGCAGCCTGACCCGGATTTCCTCTGCTTGCCCCGTCGGTATAGATTGTCAGCTGGTCCATGAATTAGTAACTCTATCTATAATTTTATTAATCTGCCTGTCCGAGTATAGAATATGGAAACAATTACCATTCATGTAGGTGCATATGGTCTTACCGCGTCAAGTACTTTCGCAGGCGGCAATATTTCCCCGAAAATTGAACTAACGGGCGTGCCTAAAGACATTGAATATGTGACGCTGATTGTCCAGAACAAGTCAGGATCCGAGAAGAGCAAATGCATCTGGGTTGTCTGGAATATTCCCTCAGTCGGCTACATTCCTCCGGGATATGAAAAAGGTCCCGCACCAACGTTCCCATTTGCGGCAATGCAAGGCATAAATGATTTTGGGGAACATGCATGGCATGGTCCTTCTCCCGGACTTGGCGTACTGGACCGACTGCTCTTCCAGGTATTCGGGAGAAAAGAACGACTGGTTCTTTCACCGGATTCTAAAATGGATGACGTAATTGAAGCAATGCGTGATGGTAACACACTCGCACACGGCAGCCTAGAGGTTTCCTATCAGGGATAAAAGAGATCAGGGTATTCTTATCCTGTTTTTTGCGGTTACCTACTGCCATAAAATTCCAACCACAAATAGAGATACACTAATAGCCGGATGAGAGATTTCCCCATTACTTTTGATTGATATTATAGGTATTGTCTCCTGAACTTACTGGAGGAATCAGACCGAATGCAACACATTTATACAAATGAATGTCTATAGTTAACTAACTAGCACTTAACCAATTTTGGTCAGGGCACCGGATGAAACAACATGATTGATATTATCCTCGCTATCCCCATTTCAGCAGTAATCTGTCTCCTGCTCTTTGGCTCAATAGATTTTTTCTGGAAACTCCCAAATGCCGGCGGGGTTTCCGGCTCTAATGCAATAGAAAAAGCTATCGAAAATACAGGCGGAGACAAAAACGGCGGATGGATGATTGCAAACATCGTCACGTCGCCTGATGCATCAGCCGGAACATTACTTGCCGCGTGCGGATTCTATATATGGGGAATCCCCGGAGCAATAATTTCAATAATTCTCGTGTATATCGGAGCACGCATCTGTGCCGACAAAGGATATGCCGGGACGAGCGGAGCTTTGGCCGCCACAATTGTAATCTGGATTCTCACCACATTTGCAGGATTTCCGCAGGAATCCTTCATCGCCGGGAGTGTTATTGCAATTTTATTCATTCAGGGCATCTCCGCGAAATATGCAAGCCGCTTCATCGGGAAAATCTGGAGGAGATTAACATGATTGTGGAAGGTATATGTATTGTAATTGCAATTTACTGTGCTCTGCGAGCCGTATTCGAGAGAAATACCCTCAAAAAATTACCCTTCATTAATGCCATGAACTTCGCCGTCACCGGAACACTTGTCCTATTAATGCCCCACCCGATAACCATAGGAGTGGCACTAGCCTACTTCGTGGGTTCGACGCTTGAATCGAATGCGATTGCGAGCACATTTGCATCACGGGAGAATCAATGACTGACCTGATTATTATTCTTGCAATTGTCCTTTCCCTTCTAGGTGGATTTTCAACTGTCTTTGTCCGTTCATCCTTTGACAAACTTATCTGCCTTGGCATCCTTACCTCGGGTGCGGTCCTTTTCCTGGTGAATAAAGGATACCTCGATGTGGCAATTTGTGTCAGTCTTCTGATGCCGATTGGAACGATATTCATCCTGCTTCTGCTCGGCAAAAAGAGGGAGGAAACAAAATGATTGTTCCAACCGAGTTTATTGTAGGAGGCATTCTCCTCCTCGCCGGTGTCATCTTCACTGCATTCCCGCACGACAAAAAATATCTGACACGGCTCATCAACATGGAAGTCGCCGAGTTCGGGCTGGTGTTCATCATGATCGGTTTCAGTGAAACCCTTGCTCTCGTGACCTTCATTGCCGTGAATGTAGTTACCACACTGATTTTCGTCAGAGTGATTGAGAAAAAGGAGGCAGGCGATGAAAGACACGGAAACTAAGGCATCTCAGATTAAAAAATCACGCGGAGCTATTGGCTTGTTTCAGAAACTCTCAAGATTTCTCTCATCAACAGATGACTTGCCAAAACTCTATGCCATTGGGGTATGTCTCTTCATTATCATAGGACTCTGCTGTGCTCCATTTTTAATCTATGAGGATGAGCAGCTTTATCCAAAAACGCTTAATCCGGCCAGTTCCCTCGATCCATATGACCGCGGCGGAGTCCCCCTTACGGAACCTGCGCAGATTGTTGCCCAGTATCCTGAAAATTCAGAATCGATTGGTTATGTAACAGCGTTTCTCACTCCCGCGAGTCAGTTCCTTGCGGACTTCACCAAACATCTTGGAACGACCATTGTCTCGCACCCCGGAGGAATTCTCGATGAAATTCTCTACTACACCCGTGGTTTCGATACAATTGTAGAAACCAGCATTTTATTCGCCGCATTTGCGATTGCTTCCTTCCTGTACCGGAGGTCAAAAGAATGATGGAATTTATTGCAGAAATGGATCTTGTTTACAAGATTGGGATATCCGTCGCTTTTATCGCGATTCTTATTTCGTTTGTGGCAATGGTTCGGGAAAAAGATGACATCCACAAACTCATCATTGTTGACCTGATCGAACTTACCGGCCTGGTTGTGGTAGCCTTGGTTGCAACCGATTTAGCAGAAGCCCTCATTCTGCCGGGTCTTGTCGTGGGTATTGCAGAAATGATGGCAGTTTCCGAATTATGGCTCGCAAAGGAAGGACTCCAGCGTCTTCCCACGCCCCGACGTGCTGATATTGAAGTCCTGCACACTGCCCCGAAAATCATCGGCGCACTCCTGATAGCCTATGGAATTTTCCTGACCGGATTTACCGGCGGTCTTATCGCGGGACTTGGATTAGCTTTGTTCTTCCTTGGAAAGAACACAAATGAGCAGTTTTTCGCCTCAGAAACCGCATCAGGATACGCATGGGCTCTCTGGGTTATGGGATTCCTGATTTTCTTCCTCTTCCCAAGTCAGTGGTTCTTTGCCCTGATGCTCGCAGCAGTTGGTATTATGATAAAAGTTATGGCAAAAATAGCCCTCGTCGGAACCATGCGGGGTGACGGATTATGATGGAGGAAATTCTGGTAACAATTCCATTCGGCGACATGGTTCATTACCTTTCGGAATATACCGTGGTATTATTTGCCTTTGCCGCCATATTTGTCATCCTTGCAGTAATTTCACTCCCGGAAAAACCGATTGACATTGCATTCGGGGCAGATGGATACACTCTGAAAGAGACGCCGGGGAACCTGACGAAGTTCCAGAGATTTATGGCGATTGCCTGCGGTATTGCGACGATGGGGGCAATGCTGACAGGAGATATTTTCAACTTCACGCTGTTTGCCGCTTTTATCGGAGTCTTGAACATCGGAATCGTTGCCGCAGTGAAAAACAAACAGGTTCTCTCAGCTGCGTTCTCCTACGGACTGGTTGTCATGATGGGAACAGTTCCCCTGTTCTCAGGAGCGGCAATAATCCTCGCAACGACCGGAACACTATCCATATGGGAGCTGGCAGTTTCCGGAGGTGGACCTATCATCGCAAAACTTCTCCTACTGATAGGAGTTCTCGGGGAGGGAATGGCCCCCTTCTATATTGGTAAAGCCGAAATAACAAGAGCTTCCGGAGCTCCGTATATCCTGATGATTCACGTAAGTTCACTGCTCCTATTCCTGAGGCTGGTAGAAATTCTCCTGACGGTGTGATCATGAAAAAAATAACATACATATTATGTGCAATCATCTCTGCCTGCGTTGGAATCCTTTCAGCCCTGCTTGTTGATGCAAACCCCTACTGGGTTGTTCCGCTAATACTGGCAGTGCCGGCATTTTTCATTGCAGTCGTCCTATATGTGTCTGCAGGTACAAAAGACGGAGATATTCCGTTTGTGGGGTACTGATATGATTGAGTTTATTCTTCTCCTGATATTTGCAGTCTTCTTCGGTCTTCTCCTGCATGGAATCCACCGGAAAGTCATCGCAAGAATTCAGAAACGCCCGGGACCGCCAATCTGGCAGGAAATATTACATACCCTGAAGTTCTCCTTCAAACAGACCTGGATTCCGAAGACGGCAAGTCAGGTCATGTATGTCGGGATTGTGCTGATTGCAATCAGCATCTGGACATCCGCACTCTACGTTCTCTGGACCGGAGGAAGCCTTCTTTTGATTTTCGCATTTTACATGCTCCATAAAATCATGGAGCACGGAACAGGACTTTCGTCAGGTTCCCCATATACGAAATTCGGGGCAATCAGATCGGTCATGTCGGCTGCGGCTGAACTGCCCTTACTCGTGACCGTGGCAGTGATATATATCTTCACCGGCACACTTTCGATTTCAGGAATAGCAGCCTGGGAATGGGCAAACGTACCGCTGATAGGTATTGCTTTGCCTGCGGCAATTTCCCTTTACCTCATTATTCTTTCGAAGGCACATTATGGTCCCTTCTCCGTGATTGAAGCAAAGGAACTTGTCTCCGGTTACTGGACCGAACACTTCGGCGGATGGAGAGCTTTGCTGAATATCGCTCTCGCACTCAAAACGTTCGTTCTGATATCAGTCTTTATCGTGATATTCCTCGGAGCCCTGCCATGGTGGCTTTTCCTCATTGTCATGGTTCTCGTGATGATGTCCATCTCATTTATCTGTGCGACGACTCCGATGCTCACACCATATAACACTGTTCTTATTCAGACAATCTGGACACTTGTCGTCTGTGTCTATGGAGTAATCATGTGGATGGTATTATCATGTCTATAAAGTCGTCAGAGCCTAGGAAAACGCAGCGGGAAATCATACCATTAGCTGCCGTTCTCGGGGCGGCATTCTACATTATTCTCATGCTCCTCGAAGCCTCCCTCCACCCACAGATTTTATTCGGGGCGGCACTTGGCTCGCTGGTCATAGGTCTTCTAGCCACGGTTTTCATCTGGCAGAATGAACATACAAAACATCTGGGAGAGATGATTATTCTATGGGTGATGATTTTCTGTTTTGTCACCTACGGACTTCTCTGCTTTGGAGGAGTATTATGAATTTCATCTACGAAAAAGACCTTGAACCGATGAAACTTAACACGCTTAATGGTGTCAGGCAGAATGAGGTAGCGTCACTGCTCGCAAAGCGTCTTGGAATTTCCCGTCAGAAAATGAGAAAAATTCTCATCGCTAAATGCGATCAGATGACGCTGGAGAATCTCGGTCCGCGGTATGATGCGGCAGAAAAGATAGCAGCGGATGATGAAATCGGCGATGCCCTCTCCCTCCCTCATCTGACAACAGGGACAGGGATTCTCTCCATTGAAAGTGCGGCACACTATCGTAAAATTGCTGAAGAGAAACATGCTTTCATAAGTGATATCATAAAGGCAATTCTGGAGGAAATATCATGACTGTTTTGCAAAAACTCAAAAATGCCGTTCGGAAACGGTCAATACATGTATGCTACGTAAACACAGGATCGTGCAACGGGTGCGATATTGAGATTCTTGCTTGTCTCGCTCCGAAATACGATATTGAGCAGTATGGAATCTACGTTCATAATAATCCGAGAGAAGCCGATGTCATTCTGGTTACCGGAGGAATGTCCGCCCAGTGGCTAGACAAGCTTCCCGACCTCTGGGACCGGGTCCCTGAGCCGAAAGCAGTGGTTACAATTGGCAACTGCCCGATTTCCGGATGCGTGTTCAACCGTCCCGGAAAACTCATCAACCCGCCGGTAAGCAAATATATTCCGGTAACGGCAGCTGTACCCGGGTGCCCGCCGCGTCCATCCGAAATAATCTCAGCAATTCTCGGAGCAGCTGACATTCTCTTTAAAGATTACGAAATTCATCAAACGGAAAAGAAAGGAGGGTCACACAAATGAAAAAAGTCGTTGATGTATCAATACCTATCGGACCTATCCATCCATGTTTCAAAGAGCCCTGCAGAATCAAATGCGAAACCTCAGGTGAGAGGGTTCTCACCACCGAAGTGGAACTCGGCTACGTGAAAAAAGGCATCGAAAAAATCATGGTAGGGCGCCCCTGGCAAGAAACAATATTCCTCGCCGAGAGAGTCTGCGGAATCTGCTCGGTTGTTCACAACACAGCCATCGTCGAGGCTCTGGAAGAAATCAGCGGAATTACTGTACCAAGACGTGCACAAATCCTCCGTATTATTCTGAACGAACTTGATCGCATACAAAGTCATCTTCTTGCGAACTATTCATACTGCTACACCATCGAGCATGAAACACTTGCCATGTATCTGCTGAATCTCCGGGAAACATCGATGGACGCCATCGAAATGATGACCGGAACCCGTATCATGACGGCATATGTAGTCCCGGGAGGAGTCCGTGAGGACCTCTCCGATAAAAATGCTGCAGGAATTCTGGAAGCAACCTACACACTTGAGACTGAACTCAAACGATTCGTGAAGATGTTTGAAACAGGTCCGATGATTGCCCTTCGTTCAAAAGGAATCGGCGTTCTATCAGTAGAAGATGCATTAGCTTCGGGAGTGGTCGGTCCAACTGCCCGCGCCAACGGTCTCCCCCGTGATGCCCGCGAACCCGACCCGCTCTATCATGAACTTGGGTGGCATATGATTCTCAGGACCGAAAGCGACAACTTTGCCCGGATCATGCTCAGATTTCAGGAACTCTTCCAATCCATAAATATAATCAGGAATGGGCTTGCAGCCCTCGAACCAGGCAAAATCCGGAACGGCGGGACTATGAAGGCAGGCAAGGTGAAACACACTGTCGAAGCTCCCCGCGGAGCTCTCACCTATGATATCGAAATCGATTCAGCAGGTCAGGTTGTGTCTGTCTCAATCCAGACACCATCCATCCCGAATATTGAAGTAGCATCACATGCGATGATGAAAAACCTGGCATCCGTCGCTGATGTCACCTCCACGTTCATAAGTGCCGACCCGTGTATTGCCTGTGCGGAGCGGTGACATGACTGTCTTCAGTTACATCAGCGAATTTCTCAGGCCTTCCTGGATAAAGACATTTTTCACAGTAAAAACGCCGCCTCTCGTAAGCCCTCCGTATTTCCGGGACTTTCCAACTCTGACCGGAAAAGAATGCACTCACTGTCTCAACTGTAAAATGATCTGCCCCTCGCCCGGAGCAATTAATGTCATTCAAACTGCCGGCGTCTGGAATCCCCAGATTATTCAGGGTCACTGTGTCCGGTGCGGATACTGTGTGGAAGCCTGCCCGGAAGGAGTTTTGACCAGCGGTGATTTACTTGAACGCAAAAAAGAGCAGGGACTCATTTTTACCCATGAATATATTATCAAAATTGATACCGACAAATGCATGGGTTGCGGGAACTGTACCACAGCATGTCCGGTAAACCGGGAAATCGATCCGCAGATAGGTGCAGGGGGAAC
>DATESH010000013.1:0-6690 GCA_035270965.1 Methanocorpusculum sp. | reverse complement strand
GTTACGGATTGCTTTGCTTTCGATAGTGGTGATTTCGCTGACAACGAGTTTGTTGTCTTCGAAGCTTCCGTTGAAGCTTTTACCGTGCTGTTCAAGAAGGGCAGTGCCGATTGATTTGATATAACTTGGTTTAATTCCCATGAGTATTCCTCAGATGTCATTATAGGTAAGACGTTTGGATATGATAAGTATTCTGTTTGCAACCTCATCCGGATTAGTTCCGAGTATATAAATGCCACCGGGTCCGCGGGAGGTTTCCGGGCAGGCGATGGAAATTGGCACGCCTTTTTTGCAGACAGATGCGATACCCCAGTCCATTGTTGAAATACCGACCGGGAATTTTTCCGGTTCATAAACTTCGACATCACGAATGGTTTCAATTGTGGTCTGGAGAATATCATCCTCATATCTGATACATGCTGCAGAGCGCATAGCCGGGTCGAAGCGCCTGACAGTCAGAAGAATCCGGACGATTGGTTCATCCACGCCGAATCCCACACTTGTTCCGCGGGCAATAGCGATCCCTTTTTTGTCGATTGCGTCCTGAGTTGCATATGCAAAGGGAATTTCGTCACGGGGTATGATATAGCGCGATACGTCCATAAGCTTCCCGTGGGCTTTCTGGAGGTCGCGGAGAATTGTTGACTGGGTAGTAGCTGACATCAGTTCAACCCGAGTTCTTCTTTTATTTCTGTGATTTCAGTGATTGCAATATCATACATCCGTTCACGGGGAACAATGCTGTCACCAAGGGCAATTCTGTTCCTGTCGCATCCTGCGGCAAAGGAGGGGGATTTGTATTTTTTGGTAACAGTTTTTACCGTGACGTCAGTGATTTTATCACTTTTGACATGGGCACATGCCACGACAAGGCCGGACACGCTGTCGGCAACCTGAAGACAGATTTCGACCGGTGTTGTGTAGTCTGTGCCGAAGATCATGTGATTATGGCGTTTTATGGGAAGTGCAATCTCGTCTTCGATTCCTGCTGCATGGAGGATGTCATATCCGGCAATACCGTGTTTATTCATGTCTTCGTGGATTTCCTCGTAGTCGATATCATGGAGGATCCCGATGGTTTCCCAAAGGTTTTCGTCTTCCCCCAACTCTTTGGCGAGACCTTTCATGACTGCCGCAGTCGAAAGGCAGTGACCAATAAGCGAGGTGGAAGTAACATGTTGTTTGAGGAGTGTTAGCGCCCCGGTTTTTTCCATGCTCTATATATTGGATATGAAAAGGGATAATAGTCCCGACGCTCAACATACATGTATGAAAGATTGGATACTCGATGTGATCATAGGAATCTCGGCAATTATTCTGTTCGCTATTCTGCTTCTTGCCCTTCCGCAGGTGCTTCCGGCGGCATACGGATACGTGGCGGCGTTTATGATTTTTGTTGTTTATCTGGCAGTTGCGGGACTGACGGTTATTAAAAACTCAATCCGAAAATAAATATTACCCGGATTTTCTCAATCCCTTTTTTAGTATGATTTCATGTACATAAATCAAATGATGCGGATTTTCACTTCATTGAAGATACTCTTATACCTGAAACATAATCCAAAAAATAGTGAATTGTTATGATATTTTTTCAAAACTTATCGTGCACGGCAGGCTTTATTGAGTGTACTGCCTGCAGTGAACAATTCCTGCTGGGTCAGGATGATCTCTTCATTGTCTGTATTAATAGTTAGTGTTCCATTTCCGGTAATCGAACCGATTATTTCGTAGGGAAGGCCAATCTCCTTGAGAGCAGTCTCATCCGTGAATGTCACTAGGAATCTGCCGTATGTCTCGGAGAACAACTGAGTAAGTGCATCTCCTTTGATGGTTACATCAGACTGTGCTGCGAGGCAGACAAGAGCATATAACAGCCCTCCGCGCGTTATTGCCATACACCCTGAAAGTACTGCCCTTTCTACAAGATCGCGGATGATTGGAATTGCTTTGATATCGCCTACTTCCGGTGCATTGCCGTTACATCCGGAAATCGCATCAAGAACCGATCCGCCGAATTCCTCTTTTGTTGTTCCGATGATTGCGATTTTATCTCCGGTTTCCGGCCATTCCCAGCCGATTAATTCTCCCCGGCCGAACATACTTACAACCGGTGCCGGTTTGATACTTGTCTGATATTCCTCCGAGTCGTTGTGAAGAGAGACGTTTCCGCCGACAACCGGGACATTCAAAGCACGGCACATATCTCCCAGACCATTTATCGAATTGGAAAGTTGCCACATGACCTCCGGCTTCTCCGGAGATCCGAAGTTCAGATTGTTAAGTACGCAAAGCGGGGTTCCGCCGACGCATGCAATGTGTGATGCGAGTTCAAGGACTGAGTTGGCAGCGCCGGCATACGGATTCAGGAACGTATGGCGGGCATTACATCCGCACGCCATCGAACACCCGGTATTATTCAGATTAAGGACTGAATAAAACGGCGTAATAGAGATGGTTCTCCCCTGTGCCTGTGAGTTGAACTGGGCTGCGTTGATACTATTATCCGAAAGATCCGGGTGGGAGAGGACTTCCAGCGCAAGTTCCTTTAGGGAACCTGTTGGCGAAGTGAATGGTTTCTCGGCAGAATAGGGTTTCTGCGGGTGGTCGGATTCCGGAGCCCCTTCAGCGAGAAGTTTAATCGGCACATCGCAGACAACTTTTCCGTTGAACTCAACGACGTATCGGTCATTTCCGGTTGTCTCACCAATAACTGCGAACTGCTGACCGAATTTTTTACAGATTGCTTCTGCCTGGGCGACTTTATCCGGCATGACTTCTCCAAGCATACGCTCCTGGGATTCGGAAAGCATGATGGCGATTTCGTTCATGTTCTCTTCGCGTAGGGGCACTGAGTTTGCATTGATTTTTGCACCGATACCGGCGCACATCTCAGATGATGCACCGCACAGTCCGGCAGCTCCGAGATCGCGGCACGCGAGGAGGATGCCTTTCTCAAACATCTCAAGAGTTGCTTTGATTGTGCCGATTTCGAGTTCCGGATTTCCGTCTACACAGGTATTTGGAACACCCTCATCTGCTGCATCTTTTGCGATATCGCCCGAAGCGAATGATGCTCCGCCTAATCCGTCGCTTCCTGTTTTGGCACCGAAGAGAATCAGGTTTGATCCGGTCTTCGTTGCTTTGCCAAGCATGAATTTATCCGGTCTGCAGATCCCTAAACAGGCTACATTAATCAGTGGGTTGCCAGTGAAACTCTCATCGAACATCCTGTATCCGGAGAGAACCGGGACATTGATGGAGTTGCTGTAATCTGCAGCACCTGCTGTCGTATTCCTGATAATGGTGAGAGTCCTGTCTCCTGTAATATTGCCGAAGTATCCGGGTGCCATGATGCCGATCGGCAGAGCGCCCATGGAAAAAACATCCCGTACAATTCCGCCTACTCCGGTTGCGGCACCGGAATACGGGTTGATATAACTCGGGTGGTTGTGGGATTCCATGGCGATTGATAGGGCAATGTTATCAGTGAATTTCACGATTGCTGCGTCATCGCCCGGGCCCAGAATTACGTTATCTCCGTTTGTCGGCAGCGTTTTGAGGAACTTTCTGGTTGAGCGGTAACTACAGTGCTCGCTCCATAAGTTTTCAAACGCACCTTTTTCCAGGGGTGTTGGATTACGTCCAATTACTGAACGAATATATGTCTCCTCATCCGTTGCTAACATTACTCAAAAGTGTGCGCTTCAGATTGAAAAAAAGATGCATGCCTGTCTATGGGTGGGATGTCCTGAATTCCGTATGATGCTTCGCATGAGAAATAATTCCTGTATTTCTGCATCAGACCTATATGGTCTCACGACTAACGATTAAGTATTATGGTGCAGTCATACGAAGATATGTTAAAGACAGCTTACTCCGGAATGGGTGAGCCGACTGAGACAGGCGAACGGTTCGTCATGCCGAAGACGAAGATCTATATTGAGGGGAAAACGACCGTCCTTGAGAATTTTTCCGAGATTCTCAGTACACTCAATCGTGATAAAGATCACTTCATGAAGTATATCCTGGGTGAACTGGGTACTGCTGGAAAAATAGATGGAAATCGCGCGGTGTTCAACGGGAAATTCGAGCCGGCACAATTCGAAGCAATTGTTCATTCATATGTCTCGGATTATGTCATATGTTCGGAATGCGGCAGACCTGATACGAAACTTGTCAAAGAAGACCGGGTACTTATGCTTCTTTGTGAAGCATGCGGTTCCACGAGGCCAATCCGTAAGCGGAAAGCAAAGACCGAGGTTCAGGGTCCTGTTATCGAGGAAGGGAAAGAACTCGAGGTGCACATCGAGTCCATTAGTAAAAAAGGCGATGGGGTTGCCCGCATCGGGAAATATATCCTATATGTGGCGGGAACAAAATCCGGGCAGGATGTTAAGGTCAGAATTACCAGAATCTCCGGTCAGGTTGCCTTCACCCAGAAAATACTTTAATCTTTTTTTTTTCATTGACCCATCCCACAATTATATAGTGTCATCCGGCGAATGTACTAGAGAATGAAGCTGAAGATTATCGAGCTTGAGAAAGATAAAATACGGATTGTTCTTGAAGGTGAAGGACATACTATTGTCAATGCACTGGTAGATGAGATCCTTGCAGATCCTGAGGTGGACGTAGCAAAGTATGTTATCAAATACCAGTTCTCCGATCCGGAATTGCTGGTGACAATGAAACCCGGATCCGTAAAGGAACCGATCACAGTCATCCGTGAAGCAGCTCAGCATATGATTAATCGTTGTGACGCTCTTCTGGGTTGTCTGAAAAACTAATACCTTTTTTTCTTGCCTCTTAGAAAATGGGGCGAAGTATTATATTAGCTAAGACCCTATGTAATAGAGCACTCAGTTTAGTGGAGCAGTATCTAGCATATTGCGAGTGTCGACATGCATATTGTCTGAAAAGATTTTGTGCAGCCTTCTGACTTGTCAGGAGGATAGATGCGGAGTTCTCTGTAGACGTAGCCAAGCCTGGTATGGCGCAGGTTTGCTAAACCTGTGTCCCCCTGGGACTCGAGGGTTCAAATCCCTCCGTCTACGCTTAACGTACGCAACACACACACGTATTGTGTGTTTCAAATTTAGACTAAACTCTCCTTAAAGAGAGGCGAAACAATGGTTGAAGAGTCAGAACTAAAATATTTCGTGCGGATCATTAATACTGATCTGGACGGTACCCAGTCGGTTCAGCTTGCGCTGACCGGAATTATGGGCATCGGCCTCCATGCCGCACTCGTCATCGCCCGCCGTGCCGGTGTTGATATCCATGCTACCATGGGTCTCTTAAGCGATGAGGATGTGGCCGCTATTGAGGTGCAAGTGAAAGCATACGCTACCTCAGTCCCGAAATGGATGGTCAACCGCCCGGTAGATGTGTATTCGGGAGAACCGAAACACCTCTACGGCAGCGACCTCACCCTGTCAAAGGAAGATGACATTAACCTCCTGAAGAAGATGCGGTGCTACCGCGGTGTTCGTCATGAGGCTGGTCTCAAAGTCCGTGGTCAGGGTACGAAATCCACCGGCAGATTTGGAAAAATCGTTGGTGTAACCAAGAGGAAATCGAACTAGGTGATTTAAATGGGATACCCAGGAAAAAACACCAAACAATACTCTACCCCGAAGCGTCACTTCGAAAAGTCGCGTATTGAATCAGAACGGACTCTTGCAATCGCTTATGGTCTGCGTAACAAACGTGAGATCTGGAGAGCAACAGAAGTCCTCAGAAAGCACAGAGCAGGTGCACGTGAAGTTCTCGCAATGAACTCATCTATCGGTGCAGTACCGAAGACCATCGCCCGCCGTGATGAGCTTCTCAACACACTCCAGCGCTACGGTATTATCGGTCCCGATGCGGTAATGGACAATGTTCTGACATTAAAAGTCGAAGACATCCTTGAGCGCCGTCTTCAGACTATTGTCTACCGCAAAGGCCTTGCACGCAGCCCGAAACAGGCACGCCAGCTTATTACCCACGGACACATTGCTATCAACGGCCGCCGTGTC
Organism: Methanocorpusculum sp.; assembly: GCA_035270965.1. Taxonomy (GTDB): domain Archaea; phylum Halobacteriota; class Methanomicrobia; order Methanomicrobiales; family Methanocorpusculaceae; genus Methanocorpusculum. Next base: position 670 of record DATESH010000013.1, on the reverse strand, counting down.
AGTATTCCAAGCTACATGGTTACCATTTCCGAGGAAGCCGAAGTTACGTATTACGCAACCTCCTCTCTCGCAGATGATGCCAATGGCGAACGTCAGCGTATCATGAATCAGAGGGCATAATCATGGCAGAAGGAAATGAGAAATGGGGCATTGCCCATATCTTTGCCTCATTCAATAACACTATTGTCACCGTTACCGATCTTTCGGGTGCAGAGACTATCTGTAAATCCAGCGGTGGAATGGTTGTTAAGCAGGCTCGTAATGAGTCATCCCCGTATGCAGCAATGCAGATGGCGATTAACATTGCCCAGGCAGCTAAAGACAAAGGTATTACCGGCCTCCACATTCGTGTACGCGCTCCCGGAAACGGAAGACAGCGGTCACCAGGACCCGGCGCCCAGGCAGCAATCCGCGCACTATCACGTGCAGGTATGCGCATTGGCAGAATCGAAGACGTGACTCCGGTACCACACGACAGCATTCGTGCTAAAGGTGGCAGAAGAGGCAGGAGAGTCTGAATGGATCTGGTATTCAGCAGGCTCGATGACTCTGTCGCACGTTTTACTATTCACGGGGCGACCCCTGCATTTGCAAATGCACTTCGTCGTTCGATGATTGGTGAGGTGCCAACCCTCGCCATCGAAGATATCCGCATATATGACAATACCAG
>DATESH010000012.1:0-4111 GCA_035270965.1 Methanocorpusculum sp. | reverse complement strand
GTCAAACTTAAAAGAAATCAAAGCACGGAGCGCTCCAATCATTGTAATCGGAAAAGAGTGTGACAAGGATCTGGAAGACGTGGCAGATGTATGTATTCCTCTGCCTGCGGTTTCAGAATACGGGTCTGTCGTTCTGTCTTCGGTAATTTTACAGTTGCTTGCTTATCAGACAGCAGTGTCACTTGGTACTGATGTCGATATGCCAAGAAATCTGGCAAAAAGTGTGACGGTTGAGTGAGTTTACTCACCAACTTTTTTTGAGGTGCTCTTCCAGAGAACCGCATTTTTGTTTCTGGAATAGAGACCTGCCAGAAGATAAAACTGATTGGTGATAAAAGCAGTAATCAGATTTCCTTTTTTGATGACACTAAGTAAAAGGAAGGCGACAAGTATCACCAGAAAAAGAATCGGTGAATTGAAAATCAAACCAATCGAAAAAATAATCCCTCCGATTACGAGCATCGTCGGCGTCACCACATACATCCATATACGAAGGGGATAGAATAACCTGGAAAACGGGCGGTTAACTTTGAGCAAATCCCTGTTGGCAAGTGTGGTCTGGATCAGACCTTTAGCTCTCCTGACTTTTTGTGCGTATTGTTTTCTTAGATTTTCAGGCAGTTCTTCATAGATTGCTGCTCGTGTGTCATAAAATGTCCGGTAGCCTTTCCTGATTGCCTCGAATGCAAGGTTCGCATCGTCGGCACCAGATGTTTCATTTACGCCGTTCACGATGCTTTTTCTTATGATAAGCAGACAACCGTTAAATGCGGGAGTCGAATCATGGGCACATTCCCATTCTGCCATTCTGCCGAAGTAAGACCGGTATGTTTTTTCCATTGAGGTGACACGACCCACCCCTGGATTCGGCTGAAGATCTCCGGTACCGGCAGCAAATTTGTTGTCGGCCAAAATTCTCCGAACTAAAATCCCTACGCTATTTTCATTCCATATCAAATCCGCATCAGTTGCAACAACAAGTTCATGTGATGTAAGTTTTATCCCGGTATTGAGCGATTTATTTTTTCCTGATCTCTGCTCATTTACATAAATTTTCCATGAAAAGTGAACATTTTCCAGTTCACGTCTTGCAACGTCTTCGGTTTTGTCATCCGAGCAGTCAACAACAAGGACTAATTCCATCTTCTCATCGGGGTATGTGCTGGAAGAGATGCTTTGGATTTTCCGGGCAATGTTTCTCTCTTCATTATAAGCACAGATAACGATGGAAATGTCCGGTAACGTCTCCGGCTTTTCGAAGTCAATTTCAGCCGGTTTTTTTCCGGATGTCACACCAAGTAAATAGATAATATAAGGGATGACGGCAAGAAAAGCAATTCCAGCTCCTATTGGGAGAAGATATAGGAACATTATCTCTTATTCATTGTATTGAGTCCATACTTATAGATATTGGAGGTGACCCATATGATTTCCCATTATTTTATCATATAAAACATCTAGATAATACATATCTAATATCTACCCGTGATAGACTATGGATTTTCAGAATTTTTGGAACGATAAACGATATCGTTATGGCATTATCGGACTCGCCGTCCTAATATGTACTTTAATTGCTTTCTGGATACGAATAATTCCGATGACCGCCCTTGCCGGTACCGGAGATATGATTGCCGGACCGGACGCCTGGTATAACCTGCGGCTGATAGAAGTCGCTCTTGCAAACAACTTCGGGTATATTTTCTTCGAGCCGATGACGTTATACCCGACTGGGCAGGAAATCGTTTGGGGTCCGCTCTTTACCTACATTGCTTCCTTCTTTGCACTAATTGCCGGAGCAGTAACAAGAGTGGATGTAATTACAGCAGCATCGTGGGCACCGGCAGTTCTCGGCGCTCTGATGGTTCCGGTTATGTTCTTCCTTGGAAAGAAAATCGGCGACTGGAAAACCGGTCTCATCTCAGCCCTTTTCATCGCAGTAATCGGCGGGCAGTTCCTTTCACGTTCCCTTTACGGGCATCTTGATCACCACATTGCAGAAACTCTATTCTCATGTTTATTCTGCCTCTGCTACGTGCTTGCCTTGTATGCGCTCAAAGACCACAAAATCGATTTCAAAAATATTGCCACATCGAAGCTGCCGCTGCTTTACGGTGTAATCTGTGGTGTCGCTTACTTCCTCGGGCTCCTTACGATGACGACCATGGTCGTCTTCGGGCTGTTTGTTGCGGTATTTACCTTAATCCAGTTTATTCTGAATCAGCACTCAGGTAAACCAACAGAATATCTGCTGAGTCTGAACGTGATTACGTTTGTAGTTGTTGCTATCGGACTTCTGATCTTCGGCATACGTAATCTCGGCTTCGGTTTCACCGATTATTCATTAGGATTACTCCTGGTTCATCTGTTCATCGTCCTTGGAACAATCATATTATATCTTATCTCAAGACTTGTAACAAAGTTTGAGAAACCATGGTATTACTATCTTGGATCTTTAGTTGTCTTGACAATTGCAGGTGCACTAATTCTAATACTTGCATTACCAGACCTCTTTAATTCATTAATCGGAAGTCTTGCCGGATTCTTCATAAACAATGCCACTGCTGCAACAGTACAGGAGATGTCTTCCTGGTCTTTTGCGAGCGCAGTATCATCATACAACTGGGGAATTCTTCTTGCAATTGGCGGATTTGCCTGCCTTATCTATAGTGTTTGGAAACATAATGAGCCGGGATCACTCTTTGTGATTATCTGGTCTCTCTTCATGTTCCTTGCAACCTGTGGTCATATTCGCTGGGAATACTACTTTGCCGCAAATGTTGCATTGCTTGCAGCTGTATTTGTAGGCTGGGCATTTTCCTTTGCGGGAAAAGACGTGATATTGTTAATCAAAAAACTCACGGGCAATACCAATGTAGAAGAACCGACAGAGAATAAAAAGGCAAAGAAATCGAAAGCACGAACACAAACTGCATCAAAAAAATCAGATCCGGTTAAACTGGGTATCTTTGCAATAATCATGATAGTGGCAGTTTTTTTTACCGGGATTTCTGCAGTATCCGCAGTTCAACTAAGTTCCACCAATGGACAGGGGGGAACAACCCAGGACTGGATCGATGCATGCGAATGGCTTTCTGAGAACACTCCGGATACCGGAGTCGATTACCTCACCATCTATGATGAAAAGACCTTTACGTATCCTGAAGAATCCTATGGTGTTTTGTCCTGGTGGGACTATGGTCATTATATCACAACCATTGGTAAACGGATTCCAAACAGCAACCCGTTCCAGGCAGGGGTCTCTGGCGAATACGGAGTTGCAGCTGTCTTAACAAGTACAAACGAGTCGGCAATCACTGAGAAACTGAATTATCTCGGCACCAAATATGTAATGACAGATTACCTTATGGCAAACACTATCTTTGGTCCAATAGCAATCTGGAACGATTCCGTGCTTCAGACCGAACCCTACTATTACTCCTTCCTTCTGCAGGGTTCTGATGGGACATATTCCTATGCGTCCGCCACAACGCCGGAGTATTACAACACACTGACAGTCAGGCTACAAAACTTTGACGGATCAATGACCAAAGCAGGCGATGTTTATGTTGTTATTACTGACTCCAGCGCCGGGTATGGTGTCCCGGTAATTGCCTCTACTAATGCATACACGGATGCTGATGCAGCATGGACTGCAGCAGATAACTATAATTCCAACGCGGCAAGCGGAAAATACGCATACGTTATTTCAGCTCCGACGAATCTTACCAATTATAATCTTCCGAGTACCGATGTTCCGGCACTTCAGCATTTCCGCCTGGTGTATGAATCCACGACATATGTTGCCGGGGGCTATTATACAGGAGTTAATGAAGGCGGTACGGCATACGTAAAGACCTTTGAATACGTGCCGGGAGCTGTCATTAAAGGAGAAGGAACTATCGAAGTTAAGGTCATAACCAATAACGGACGGACATTTACCTATCGTCAGGAAAGCGTGGATGGTCTGTTTGTTGTTCCATACCCCACATCGGGAAGCACATATGATGTTAAGACCACTGGTCTTTACACAATAATCGAAACCGGTCAGACCTTTGCCGTATCTGAAGATGCGGTCTTAGACGGTCTCGCCATCAACTAACTTTTTTTT
>DATESH010000011.1:0-19542 GCA_035270965.1 Methanocorpusculum sp. | reverse complement strand
AGACGAACTCAGAGCTTTGTTGAACAAACCAACAAAACGGGTCTATACCGGTTATGAACCAAGCGGCGAGATTCACCTCGGTCACCTGGTGACCATCAATAAACTGATGGATATGAAAGCAGCAGGGTTTGATGTCGTGGTGTTAATCGCAAACCTGCATGCCTATCTGAACAGAAAAGGAACCTTCGAGCAGATCAAAGAGCTTGCCGACTACAACAAAGCCTGTATCGAGGCAGTTGGTCTCAAAGGCGCTGAATTTGTTCTTGGAACAGATGTCCAGCTCACCCCGAAATATCAGACCGAAGTGCTGACCCTCTGCCAGGAAATAACCCTGAACCGTGCAACCCGCAGTATGGACGAGGTTGGCCGTGCAATGGATAACCCGATGGTCTCCCAGATGATCTACCCGGTCATGCAGGTCGTCGACATTCCGACACTCAACGTTGACGCCGCAGTTGGAGGAATCGACCAGAGAAAAATCCACATGCTCGCACGCGAACATCTGCCGCACATCGGCTACAAACCCCCGGTATGTATCCACACACCGATCGTAAACGGTCTCGACGGCGAAAAGATGTCCTCCTCGAAAGGGAACGTGATTTCGGTCGCCGACTCACCCGAGGATATCAAAAAGAAGATGAAGAAGGCATTCTGCCCGCCGGAAACCGAAGGCAACCCGATTCTGCAGATCTTCCGGTACAACGTCTTCCCGAGAATAGACACGATCGCAATCCGCCGCCCGGAAAAGTTCGGCGGGGACCTGGAGTTCCACACTTATGCAGAACTCGAGACAGCCTACGCCGGCGGAAAGATTCACCCGATGGATCTGAAAGCCGCGTGCAGCGATTCCCTGGCTGAATTACTCGCGGATGCCTATGCATACGTGCAGAGCTATAAAAACTAATTTTTTTTGCCGGATGAGAACTCAGACCGGTATATTTTCACAGAAATACCACTGATTCTCAAAGACCGGAAGCTTTCTTCCGGGACAGAGAGAATAAACAAAAGCAGAGAAAAGTAGAACGTTTTCTAAATCCAATACTATATCATCGAATGGAAATAACTGTTATATACGGAACAGGACGAAAAGAGCGTTCAAGTACGTATAACATCGCCCGGGAGTTCATAGCAGAACTTTCCCGCGGTGATAAAGTCACGGAATTTTTCCTGCCGAAGGATATGCCGGAGTTCTGCACCGGATGTTTCGCCTGTTTCTCTGATCACACGAAATGTCCCCATTATACCTATATTCATCCGATCGCAGAAGCGATGCAGAATTCTGATCTGATTATTTTCACGGCCCCGGTGTATGTATATCACGTACCCGGTCAGGTCAAGGCCCTGCTGGATCATTTTGCATACCGGTGGATGGTACATCAGCCGGAAGGTGCGATGTTCCACAAACAGGCACTGGTGATTACGACGGCGGCAGGGGCGGGAATGCGGTACGCTGTGCAGGATGTCAGACACTCTCTGAACTGGTGGGGGATGGGACACACCTGCACATTCAAAAAGGCGGTCCGTGCAGCAGACTGGGACCGTGTTTCTGATGAGAAAAAGACGGCATATGCAAAAGAAGTGAAAAAGACCTCCAGAAAGATTCTGGCACAAAAGGGAGCGAAACCCTGCCTGAAAGTGAAGCTGCTTTTTTACGGGATGCGATTCGTTCAGAAAAAATACGGCTTCAATGAACATGATGTGGCGTACTGGAAAGAAAACGGCTGGCTTGCCGGAAAAAAGCCATGGTAAAAAACATGAAACTCACAGTTCTGGTTGACAACAACACATTCATCGACAAATATTATTGTGGTGAACCCGGTCTCTCATTTTATATTGAGGACGGGTCGGATAGGATCCTCTTCGACTGCGGATACTCGGATCTCTTTATTAAAAACGCAAAAAAGATCGGGATTGATCTCGCGGCTGTAACGAAAGTCGTGCTCTCCCACGGGCATGATGACCACACCGGCGGTCTGCCGTACCTGATGAAAAATTACAATATATCCGGGTTTGAAATACTTGCTCATCCTGATACCTTTGCCGAAAAACGCAGGGGCGATTTGCGGACCGGATCACCAGTTTCTGAGGAGAAAATGCGGGAAAAATCCCGTCTGCGTCTTTCGAAGACACCGGTGAAGGTGAGTGAACATATAACATTCCTTGGCGAGATTCCAATTACGCAGGAGTTTGAGCAGAGACCTGAGATGGATAAAAGAAAAACGCCCAAAGGGTATGTTCCGGATTTCATTCTTGAGGATTCGGCTCTTGTTTTTGAAAAAGAGGCGGGTATCTATGTTATTACCGGGTGTTCGCATTCGGGTATCTGTAATATCTGTGCATATGCGAAACAGTTGTTCGGCAAACCGATTCTTGGAATAATCGGCGGCTGGCATATGAAAAAAGTCGATTCCCGCACGGAAAAGACGATTGCTTATCTGAAGAATGAGGGGGTTGCGGAGTTGTATCCCTGCCACTGTACGTCTTTTGTGGTAAAATCCGCAATCCATCAGGTAATGCCCATCCATGAGGTGGGTGTCGGGCTGAAGATCGAGTGGTGATCTGATCTGATCTGAAAATCAGATGAGATTTCTTTTTTTTTGAATTGCGGGTTGGCGACGAAGTCGACGACCTTAGCGGAGCAAACAGAATGTTTGCGACCAAATCTTTGATTTGCGATTGCGGGTTGGCGACGAAGTCGACGACCTTAGCGGAGCAAACAGAATGTTTGCGAGTAGAAAGGGGTTGTCAACTTCGATTTTGTGTACGGGATTCTTTGAAGTGTACAATTCATCACACGGAATTCACGGAAAAAAACACGAAAACACGGAAACCAATCAGATTTGATTATAGGTGGACACATGTAGTTCCCTCCCCGTCTACTCGCAAATCAAAGATTTGGTCGCAAACATTCTGTTTGCTCCGCTGAGGCCGCCCTTATGGGCAGCCCGCCTCAGCTAAGGGCGAGCCTGATGGCTCACCCCGCAATTCAACGGAATGCACGGAAAGGGGGACAGGGGCGGAGGAATGGGGTGAGGGTTGTCTCTGCCGATTATCTTATGGATAACACCCGTTTTCGGTGGCTTTCGTGTGGGGGGCTGGTTGGCGACGAAGTCGACGACCTTAGCCAAGCAAGTTTTCGAAGGAAATTTCACGAACGGTAATATCAGAGAAAAACTGCTTCCGGATAGGAGACCGGTTCGTTCTCCTTTCACGAAATGATCCTGCCGTCCGTTGAGATCGTAACGATCTGCCAGGGAATGAACTTCCCGCTTGCTTTGAGAGCATTTTTGGCAGCTGTTTCGAGACCCCCGCAGCATGGGACCTCCATCCTGACGACCGTCATGCTTTGGATATTGTTGTTCGTGATAATCGCGGTGAGTTTTTCGGTATAATCGCCTGCATCCAGTTTGGGGCATCCCACTATGACCGTCTTGTTTCGTATAAACTCATTGTGGAAATTCCCGTATGCATAGGCACTGCAGTCAGCCGCGATCAGCAGATGAGCTCCGTCAAAGTACGGAGCATTGACCGGAACAAGTTTGATCTGCACCGGCCACTGGGTAAGCTGACTGGCTTGCACAGAAACAGAAGGGGTGCTGACCTCAGAGGTTTGCTGACGTTTGATGACTTTGGACTCGGTCCCGGGACATCCGCAGGGAAGAGGGGCATTATCTTTCGTTTTTGCCTCTTTGACGGCGGCCTCGTCATACGCCGGCACCTCCCGCTCTTCAAACGAGATCGCATCCGCTGGACAGACCGGAAGGCAGTCTCCAAGCCCGTCACAGTAGTTTTCGAAAACAAGCTTTGCCTTGCCGTCCACCATCTGAATGGCGCCTTCATGGCAGGCCTCTGCACAGGCACCACAACCGTTACATTTTTCTTCGTCGATTTTGATGATTTTTCTTAGCATGATGATTATCCTAAATTGGGTGTGTGTCGGTTCAGACACACGTGAGGGTCTTTAAGTCAGTTTCAACGGTCGTTGAAGGCTGCAGACCAAACGTCTTGAGGAGAACGTCCAATATTCCCGGCGAAAATATCGACGCTTTTTCCGGCGGCTAAGAAGCCGGCGGGCGAGTCCTGAGAGTGCATAGAGGGCAGCGTCCTGATATGCGGCGGTCGTTTTGCTTTTGCCGCATACGCCTCCAAGGGTGCATGCGGGGATTTTTGATTCCCGACATTGCTGACAATATATGTTTTTCACCTCACTATTTTTTGTATACTAAGCATATTATCGACCTGCACAGATATAATTAAGAGTATCCAAACACATACTTTGGCAACCTGCCTCTGCTGAGGTCGACCGCTTTCAGCGTCCAACCCGCACCTCAAAACCACCTCACTTCCACACGAAAACCACAATTTCCACTCCAAAAACACCCTCCGCAAACCCTCAAAAAACCACCCTCAAAAGGAAAATACACCCGATCCTCCGGATTTCCCGGGAAACACACTCATAGTATATAAAATGATAACCTGACCATATAAAAAAAAAGATACCCCCCGGAAGACTACGTCCGTAAGTAAGTAAATACGGGAAGAAAAAATGCTCAACAATGACTTTTTTTTTATATGTATAGTCTCTTATTATTATTATTATTATTATTATTTTATGTACAGTACAGAAGAGAGAGAGAGAGAGAGAGAGGAAACGAAAGAAAAACAAAAAAATAAACAAATGTTATTTAAACTTTTCCGTCCGTAAGGACGTAGTCCGACCCGGGGTATCTTTTTTTTTTTAGAAGGTCACCTGCATAATTTATATACCATGACCACATCAAAACAAAAATACGCCCTATCCTGTCGTATTTCATCTCTGGCCACTGAAAATCATCATAAAAAACCTATCAAAATCCATCACCAAAGGGTCAAAATCGAATTGAAACACCTATTTTCGAGTGGAAACCCCCTTGATTTTCATACAATATTTCCAATCGAAACAGGGGAGTCTCCAATAAAGCACCATGCCCCCACAATTATCAGATTGCCAACAGATACTGCATTCCCAAAACACTCAGATACCCAAAGGAAAAATAGTTTGCTGGCAGATTGAAGTCAATATTGCCGTAAAATCTGCATCTTGCAGATGTGCAGCACTAAAATTTAGATTATTCATTTTCGCTTCATTAAAACTAGCGTTATTCATGCGTGTCCTAGTGAAGCAGGTGTTATTCAGGTTTGTCTCGCCAAATAATGTACAAATAAGACTTGCATCGGTGAAATTGGCATTTTACGAAATGTTTTGGAACTTAAAAATTCTTATTCTAGAATTTTAAAGAAGGAAAAACCATCTAGATACATATTAATTTCAATACATTTTTTAAGACGCGGATATGTTACTGATTCACAGATATTACTCTCATTATTGGTTATTAGAATAAATTTGCGAGACCCTCCATCTTCATTATTGAGATCCATCACAGCATGACCAGTAGTGCCACTTCCTGCAAAAAAATCAAGGATTATGGAGGATTTAATTGAAGATACACGGATTAATTCTTTTATAAGAGCAACCGGCTTTGGTGTGGAAAATATTGTCCGGTCTCCAAAAAGCTCTTCAATCTCATCTTTTGCAGAGGATGTTGTTCCCAGCCCGCATATAATAGATTCCAGAGGTTTATCTTCAACTGTGTTGCTAAAACAGGTTATTTCTTTATTTTTATAACATAGAACAATGTACTCATGAGTTGAACGTACATTTCTTACTGGTTTTTCAACCCGATTTTTATCAAAACGAACATCCACCTTAGGCCACACTAATATGTTCACGTTTTCAATACCGAATATATCATAGCATATATGAAGGAGAGTTGCAAGCTCATTTTCATCGATATTGATAAACATAACGCCGGTCTTAGACAAAAGTTCTTTTGCAATTGAAATTCTATCCAACATGAATTTACCCCACCCTCCAACAAAGTCCGTATCCTTGTAACCAATATAGTTAATGTCAGTATTATATGGTGGATCAATAGTAATTACATCAATTTTATGCTCATATTCCTTGAGTAAATGCTGTAATACAAGGAGATTCTCTCCTTCAATCAGAAGACTGCCGGTATCAGGTTTGCCATAATCTGATATATATGAAAAAGTCATTTTCTGATTATCTCCACATCAGTTCCACGGAATGAATTGATTGCTATTTTAGTTGAGGAACTGATTTCAATCTGCTTTAGATTTTCACAATAGCTAAATGCCCATTCCCCTATACTATCAAGTTTTTCTGGCAGTTCAACTATCTGCAAACCTGTGCAATCGCTAAATGCTCCGCGCGATATGGTTTTTACAGAATCAGGAATCATAATTTTAACAAGACTCTCACAACCGCTAAACGAATTTCTTCCGATGCTGAGAAGAGTGTTTGGTAGTTTTACACCATTCTGTGCAGCAACACTTGTACAGCATATGAGTTCTTTGTAATTTTCATCAAAGAGTATACCATCTTTTTCTGCATAGAACCGGCTATGATTTTCCAGTTCTAAATGTATACAGTGAGAAAAAGGATTGTATCCCACTTGTCGAACATTTGCAGGAATAACTACTTTTTTCAGGTTTCTGCAGTTCCAGAAAGAATTTCGGCCAATCGTGCGAACTGTATCAGGGATGATATATTTCTCTTGTTTTACCACCATAGAATAATGAATAAGCAGGGTTTTTTCACGGTTGAGAAGAGCACCATTCTCATAACAAAAGTATGGGCTGTGATTTTCAAGAACGAGGCTTTCACAATCAGAGAAGGGGTTATTTCCCATATAACTAACATTCTCTGTGATTACCAGTTTTTCCAGGGATTTACAATTGTAAAAACTATGCTTTCCAATCCATTCAACACTTTCCGGTATCGTGTATGCCTTACGCATGTTATTTGAGTTATAATGAATCAGTATCTTTTTGTCACAATCAAAAAGAACACCATCTTCCAGTATAAAGGCATCACTATAATTCTTAATTTCCAGCGAGGGACATCCTGCAAATGGATCATCACCCATCTCATTTAAACCTGAAGGGATGTTTATTTGTTTCAGGTTTGTACAATAAACAAAAGCATCACCACCTATGGATATTACAGTGTCAGGGATATGAATGCTGGATATATTTGTGCAATTCCAGAATGCACCAGACTCTATTTTTACAATTCCATCGGGGATTACGACATTCTCATCTTCGCCGGAATATTTGATTAATACATCATTTTTAACTATAAATTCATCACCATATTCGTTTATTTGAATTGGATTCCATAAATATGACTCATCAAATTTAAAAGGTATGCATTCACCTTCAAAAATCCCATGATTATACGTTTTATTTCCATAATAGATGGAACTGATTACGTCAATCAGACCGCCTGAGAATTTTGATGTATAAATCACACAAGGCAGATGATTCTGAGGTTGGAAAGAGGCATTTTTTTCTTTGAAATCATCTCCCCATTGTTCACAAATAATATTCATCCATGATATTTTGTTTTGTATTAATTCAATATCACAATCATCTCCTGGAAGCTGAATTTCATTTGAGGAATAACCAAGTTCTAATAACCGGTTAAGACATTCCAGAATTACAAAGTCTTTGTGATTAAGAAGGCTATAATAGGCATATTTATAGGAAAAAATCTGTTTTTCTGAGTATATAACTATTGTACAGTCGGCATAATTTTTTTCAAATATATCTGGAGAAATCTCCTTATACCCAAGTTTATAATACAAAATAACATATTTCATATCAATAAAAAGTGTATCACCGACAATTTTTTCATCTGCCATTTATACCAGACCTTCTGATTTAAGCTTTGAAATGATAATCTCACACACCTCTTCACGGTTAAGTGATGTTGTGTTGATTATTTCATGTTTCATCTGGTATTTCTGAAGGAATTCTCTCATTTTTCTATAGGCTTCAGGAAGGAAATTTATCTTAAGAATATCAGGATCACTTATGTTCCTTCCAATAAGTCTCTTTCTAACAGTTTGCTCATCTGCTTGCAGAACAAAGGTGAAATCCGGTTGACCAATAACCTGAACCAGTGTATCAAACACAACTTCACTTTCAGGAGTGCCGCTCCAACAATAGTTTGATAGCAGATGTCTGTCAGTTATGATGTTTTGTCCTTTAAATTTATGATAAAGATATACATTTCCAAGTCCGTAAAACCATGAAGTGAAAACACGATCTTCCTGTTTATTAACATAATCACGGATTTTCAGGTAATTTTCCATACTTCCATTCTGATCGAGCAGGTAATGAAGGGGTTTTTCAACAAGGATAAAACCAAGTTTGTCAGCTAACATTTTTGAAGTAGTACTTTTACCTACACCATCCATTCCCTCTATTGATATGTGAAGTTTGGGTCTGTTTTCCATTGATTATCCTCTTTTAATTATTCGATTTGCGATTTTTTACTTCATTCTTTTTTCCACTGGTGAAATAATCCAATATTTCGAGATATCCTGAAACCCTGCGGATGCGGGTAATATCCTTGCTGCCACATGAATCACAAATATCAAAAATTCCCTTTTCTCCACATTTATTGCAGACATCTATTGGAAAGTTAAATCCAAGATAATGAATGCCGCAATTAATACCGTGACAGATCAGCTCATAGAGAGCTTCGGTATTTGAGATAGGGGCTGAACTGAACTCTACATATGAGATACATCCTCCATTGCATAGAGTATGAAAGGGTCCCTCTTTTTCAATTTTTTCAAAGGGTGTAAGGCCGGAATCCACATTAACATGAAAAGAATTTGTGTAAAATCCCTTTTTCAGTACAGGATGGTCATAATACTTGCAATCTTTTTCCGGCAGACTTCCGGAAATTTGCTCACCAGCAGTTGCCAATAGAGAAAAGTTGAGATTATAGATATTTATCAGATTATTAGTATAAGCACGCATTTCTCTGACGATTTTCAATGCAAGCTCTGTTCCAAAAGTCGTTTCATAATATGGGGAGCCAATAAGGATCTCAATGGTTTCTGATAATCCTATGAATCCTAGTGCCTGGGTACCATTACGAAAGATTTCTTCCAATGAAGCGGCGGCTAAGAAGCCCCCTGTCCATAAGTCAAAAGCCATATTAGTCGGGAAGTAGATTTTGTCCATACTGATAAGTTTTTTGTATCTGTCCAGAAGAATATTTACAGCTGTTGCGGCTATTTCTTTCCACTTTTCAAGAAATAAAGATATTTTCTGTTCGGTTTCAACTGAGGGGTAAGCAGCATTTATGTCTAGTGCAATTCTTGGAAGATTAATAGTAATGTTGGCAATATTCCCTCTCCCGATTCCAGTAGGTTCTCCAAAGATGTTTTGAACAACGCGGGTTCTGCATCCCATTACTGAAAGATTTTTGGGATTGTATTTTTTGTTTGATTCACAATCACAAAGGACATAAGTGGGTATCATTTTTTCACATGTTGTTGCAAGAGCAAGTTCAAGGAGATAATAATTAGGATCTGATTTCTTTAGATTGATACCCTCTTTTACTTTAAACACGATATTAGGCTTAAATACTTTTGGACCGGCCATTCGAAAGGATGTTAAAACATATTCGGTTACTTTTTGTCCGAGAGTATTTGTAGATAAGCCAAGGTTCAATGTTACATAGTAACTTGTAAGACCACATCTTTCATGCACGCCATTTATCCATCTTATAAATGAGAGTATGGATGCTGAGAGCAATTCCATATTTTTTTCGCTGTGCTCAATGTGAAGTTTGTCAAAGATGGTTGATATGTCCTCATCAAAATTAGCAAATCCCATTCCTCCGGACTGTTCATTGGCCATTTTTGCAATAATATTTCTGAAGTGACCAAATATTTCAAGAATTTTCAGAGTGTCATTGTACTGGTTCAGTTCGTCAAATGGAAATTTATTCAGAATGCTGAAGTTAAGGCAGTTATACGTTGTCCCATATGCATTCAGATCATGGATGTAGATATATCCCTTAGTATGCAGATCACTCCATTCCTTTGGAAGGCTATCTAAAATCTCTTTTTTTGTGAGATCAGATCCTTTATTGAAGATAGTGCCAACATAACTTTTCCTGTCTGATGCGTTCTCATAAGTTTCTCCCATAATTAATACTCGGTTGTAAGGTCAATGAATTTCTGATTTCTTGATCCGATGTACGGTATTGTGGTGCATCGAAGTTCCTGCTTGTATTTACCCACTTTGAGGTAGTGTAAATAAGGGAGGATTTCTTTGGGAACCTCGTCAAAATTATTACTGGTGTAGAGACACAGATCACATCCTTCAAGTTCTTTAATGAGGGAAATAACTGCTTCCTTCTGAAATAATGGTTCCCCCCCTGAAATAGTGATTTTATGGTTCAGACTCTTTTCTTTTAGCTCATATGCCAATTCTACAATATCATATTTCGGACCGCAATTCGTATCCCATGTACTCTTATTGTGGCAACCTTCACAATGCAGGGTACATCCCTGCACATATACAACAGTTCTGATACCCGGACCATCAGATATGGATCTGTTATAATCGATAGAATTTATGTAGATATACAACATTTAACTCCATATATTAGAATCTTACTAAACTTTCTGTAAATTTATTCTAATCTTATATTTTTACTCATACTTATATATCCCTCCCTAAATGTCCATTGTATGTTAACCTCTAATCATTAACCCAGACTCATTTCCATCTGTGTTCCCAAAGAACGCAGCAATACCTTTTTGGATTCTTTGAGGAACATGTTTGAAGATGGTTTTCGTATGATGGACATAACACATCTGCCAGGAAACTCCGATAAACAGGGATTCGACTGTTTTAGAATTCTTTTATGTTCATTGGAAATAAATTACCGGCTGAACCCGGTAATATCATAACCCTTTAACTTAACCCAGAGCAAAGCCCGCTTGGGCTTATTCACGGGGGGAATTTTCATGCGCCCACACTCAACCACTCTATTCCTCCGCCCCTGTCCCCCTTTCCGTGCATTCCGTTGAATTGCGGGGTGAGCCATCAGGCTCACCCTTAGCTGAGCAAATCTTTGATTTGCGTTTTCCGTGGATTCGGTGTGGAGGCGGGTTGGACGCTGAAAGCGGCCGACCTTAGCTGAGGCGGGCTGCCCATAAGGGCGGCCTCAGCGAAGCAAACAGAATGTTTGCGACCAAATCTTTGATTTGCGAGTAGACGGGGGAGGGCACGACATGCTTCCCATCCAACCAATCTTTTTATTTTCGTGTTTTCGCGGGTTGGACGCTGAAAGCGACCGACCTCAGCTGAGGCGGAAAACGTAAGTTTTCTTAGCCGAGCAAGTTGTCAGACTTGCGAAGCAAATCTTTGATTTGCGTTTTCGTGGGCTTTTCCGTGAATTCCGTGTGATGCCCGCTGGTGAAAAACATGAGATGAAAAAACCAATCGATGTACATTGCCGAAACAAATGATGTTCGATTCTCTTCGGGAAAAACATGAGAAGAAAAAACCCATTAAAATCCATCACCAAAGGGTCAAAATCGAATTGAAACACCTATTTTCGAGTGGAAACCCCCTTGATTTTCATACAATATCTCCAATCGAAACAGGGGGGTCTCCAATAAAAAAAACCATAATCCACGGACATTTTTCTCCTGAGACATATCCCCCTGCCCCAAAAATTAATACCTCATAAAAGAAACATACCCCACACAGCACAGCTGAAAATTTACATCAACCCCATCATGTCCTCCCCACAAAACCGCAAACCAAAAGTCTGCTCACCACCAAGGAACTCATCTCCGGATGATCAACACCAGGACCAGGACCGCAGAATCGAATACCTCGACCGCAAACTCTCAGAACTCGGCATCAGAATCAAAGATGCTGACTCAAGAAAAGTCACCGGCGAAGTCTTTGATGAAGTCACTCTTTTAGCATTGTACAAACTCGTCAAGAAAAATGTCATCACCTCTGTAGGCGGCTCCATTTCAACCGGAAAAGAAGCAAGCGTCTTCCTCGCCGGAAAACTTGACGACGCAGGAAACGAAATCTCTGCCGCCATCAAAATCTACCGGATACGCACCGGAAACTTCACCACAATGAGTGATTACATCATCGGCGACCCGAGATTCTCCGGAATCCGCCGGACCCACAAAGACATCATCTTTGCCTGGACCCAAAAAGAATACAGCAACCTGACACGCACCCGTGAAGCCGGAATTCCCTGCCCGGCACCATATGCATTCGACAGAAACATCCTCGTAATGCAGTTTCTCGGGGAAGGAAACATCGCCTACCCGCAGATGCGGCTGCGTCTCCCGGGAACCCCGGCAGAAGCCTACGATGAAACCATCGGATTAATCCGGGATTTATACCAGAAAGCCCACCTTATTCACGGTGACTTATCAGAGTACAACATCCTCACCGGTCCAGACGGACTCATCCTGATCGATATGGCACAGGCAGTCATACCCGAACACCCGAGAGCCTACAACTTCCTCTTCAGGGACATCAAAAACATCAACAGATTTTTCGCTAACAAATGCAAAACAACCGACGAACACGAACTCTTCAGAGACATCGTCGGAGAAGAATTTTTCGAGATATAAATCATGACACAGGAAATAAAAATCCCAAACGACAGAATCGGCGCAATAATTGGAAAAGGCGGAGACACCAGAAAAATCCTGGAAAAAACCCTTAATGTAACCCTGGAAATCGACAGCCAGACCGGTCTCATCGAAATAACAAACAGCGAAGACCCCCTGGCAGAAATCCGCTCAATGGAAGTCATCAAAGCAATCGGACGCGGATTTTCACCTGAACGGGCAAAGAAACTGCTCGAAGACGAAGACATGACCTTAACCCTGATCGACCTCTCCGACATCGCCGACACTCCCCAGAAACTCGCAAGAATCAGAGGCAGAATCATCGGACGTGACGGTAAAGCCCGTGAACAGATTGAAAACATGACCGGCACAGTCGTTTCCGTGTACGGAAAAACAGTCGGCATCATCGGCATGCCGGACCAGTCAAACGACGCGCACACAGCAGTCACCATGCTCGTAAACGGTTCAGATCATAATAGTGTCTTTAACTTCCTCGAACGGAAAAAGAAGGAAGCAAAAATGGACATGCTGAACTATTACTACTGAGTGAGATATAAAGTAAAAATCATTATATAGAATGAGTGATTCCCGGAAGTTCCACTGGAAACGAAGGGGTCCAAATAAATCCAGACGTGTTTCATGAAAATAGCCGATCTGCCGCTTCCAAATCATCTGCGCGACGCATATCTCAAAGGGGGGATTGAGGAGCTCTATCCCCCCCAGGCTGAATGCATAAAAGCCGGATTATTCGACCGGAAAAATATTCTGGCCGCCATTCCGACAGCTTCCGGAAAAACTCTCATCGCCGAGATGGCCATGCAAAGAGAGATTGCCGCCGGAGGAAAATGCCTCTATGTAGTCCCGTTGAAAGCTTTGGCTTCGGAAAAATATGAAGACTTCAGTGGAAAAGCTGTCAAAGTCGGAATCGCGACCGGCGACCCTGACCAGCGCGACGAATATCTCGGCCGCTACGATATCATCGTGGCAACTTCCGAGAAGACGGATTCACTCCTCCGGAACAAAGCCGGGTGGCTGAAACAGGTCTCTCTTCTGGTCGTCGACGAAATTCACCTTATCGGTGATGAGTCCCGGGGAGCCACTCTCGAGATGGTAATTGCCCAGCTTAGATATCTGAATCCCGACATGCAGATCATCGGTCTGTCCGCTACGATGGGAAATCCGGAAAGTCTGGCAAAATGGCTGGACGCACACCTGATTACCAGCGATTGGCGGCCGGTCGATTTGCGCGAGGGTGTCTATTATGACGGAGCGATTCATTTTCATGGAACGGAACGGGTACTTGAAACCCCGAAAAAAGACGATGACCTGAATCTTCTTCTCGATACAATAGGCGAAGGAGGACAGTGCCTGGTCTTTGTATCCTCACGGCGTTCTGCCGAAGCATATGCAAAACGTGCCGCCGTGGTCCTGAAAAAATCCTCACCGGCACTAGATGAACTTTCGATAAGAATTGCCAGGGCAGACACGACAGCATCCGGAAAAATACTTGCCTCTGCCGTGAAATCCGGAGCCGCATTCCATCACGCAGGCCTGCCCTCCGAGGCGAGAAAAGCAGTCGAGGACGGATTTCGAAACGGCGATATTCTCGTCATTTCTGCAACGCCGACCCTTGCCGCCGGACTGAATCTGCCCGCACGCCGGGTCATCATCCGGGATTATCAGAGATATGAGCGGGGGTCGGGCATGAACCCGATTCCGGTCCTCGAATACCATCAGATGGCAGGCAGAGCCGGACGCCCGAGACTCGACCCGTACGGCGAGGCTGTCCTGATTGCGAAGGAAAAAAAGGACGTCGACCGGCTCTTCGAGGAGTTCATCGACGCACCGGCAGAAGACATCTCTTCCCAGTGCCAGAAGGAAAACGAACTCAGGAGCCATCTCCTTGCACTCATCACCTCGGGTTTTGCCGAAACCCGCGACGAAGTCAAAGGATTCATGGAGAAATCCTTCTACGCAAGCCAGAAATCCGTTCACCGCCGTCTCGATAAAAACGTGGAGCGGGCTCTTGCATATCTGGAAAAATGCGGGATGATCGAGTATGAGGGCGAAAGTGTCCACGGAACCATGTTCGGCGCACTTTCGTCCAGACTGTATCTGGACCCCGAGTCCGCCATGATGATAAAAGACGGACTGAAAGGCTGCGATGAGTTCACGGCCTTTGGAATGCTGCACCTCCTCTGCATGACGCCGGATATGTTCCGGTTCTATCTCAAGGCCTCGGATGAGACGTTCATTGATAAGATCCTCACCGACAGATCTGAGGAACTCCTGATGGAAGACATCTCCGAGGAGTTTTTTGCCGCAATCAAGACCGCTCTTGTCGCCGAGGAGTGGACTGACGAGATCTCCGAGGACTCCATCTGTGAACGGTTCGGGGTGGGAGCAGGGGATATTCACGCAGTTGTGGAAAATCTCAGATGGCTCATGCATGCCGCATGCAGAATCTGCCATGAGTTCACACCCAAATTCGATGAAGATATGCGGGATCTCGAACTCCGGGTAACCCACGGAGTAAAAGAAGAGCTCCTCCCGCTGATTTCCCTCAAAGGTATCGGCAGGGTCAGGGCACGCAGACTCTTTAACAGAGGAATCACCAGCCCAAAAGAGCTCCTTGCCGCAAACGAAAACGACCTTGTTTCCATTCTCGGTGCAGTTATTGCAAAGAATGTTATGAAAGAAGCAGGACGGAAATCCGGTAAGAAAAACCAGCCTGAGATTGAAGAAAAAGAGATCGAGGTCAAACCTGCAGAGAAAAAACCGCAGGCGACCCTGTTTGATTTTGGAGAATAATAATGACCATGGATATATTTTCCGGAACTCTTGAGGTGGAGGATGTTGCCCGCACGCTCAAAAGTGTGAATGCTATTGGAAAAGAGACGAAATCGACGATCGTTCTTCTGGATGCAGCGAAAATCGCCGGGAAGGAGCATATCGAATCCGCGGTTCTGCATGCGAAGAGGTCTTTTGCCGATGGAAAAAACATTGCCCGCACGCTTTCGATGGAGATCCTGGTCTACGCCTCGGGGCAGAGACAGTGTGCTCTTGCACCGCGTTTTGGTCTGCATGAAGGAAAGAACACAGTCTATGTTCTGATTCTTGACGGCGATGTGAAAACCGCCAAAGACAAAGTCAAAAATATCGTAACGGAATCCGCCGAAATCTCCGCAGATACGGCAGCACTCATGCAGGAATTCGAGATTTCCGAAGAAGAACTTTCCATTGTCGGAATGAGCCGGATTAGTGAACTGGTCATGGAAAGGGTTGCAATGCTCGATGCATGGAGATAGGAAATACCGTAACGCAAATGATTAAAAACGAACAGAATACATTCACATACAAGAAATGAAAATTCTGAATATCATCCTGTTCTCCTTAATCATTAGTATTCCGGTATTTACCGCAATCCTATGTTCGGGTTTTCCTCATTATAATACCTATCCTGAAATTATGATGGACGCGTCAGACACGTCAACCACCATAGCTGCAATAGAATTCCCGTTCAAAGATGATATCGTGCAGGGAGATGTTACGCTTTCTCTGGCTCCCTACAATGGAACAAAATATGGTAATGCAAATAAAGCCAGTCTTTTTGGGGGTTTCGATGATAATGCGTGGAAAGAGGATTATTATCTTGCAATCACAGAAGATCCTGCTCAGGAACAGATGTATTGCGCCCTCCTCGCATTTTTCGATGAGTATGCGGCAGAACATGATCTCACAAGCGATGAGTATGTCGAGCTGCTGACCACCTATGTTCAGGATATTCCCTACAAAACAGCCGATCTGACCACAAAATTCCCTATCGAAACAGTTATCGAGAACTGGGGGGATTGCGATGACAAAAGTATTCTGCTGGCAGGTCTTCTCTCCGGAAAAGGGTATGATACCGGGGTGATTTACTTTGATCAGGATAATCATATGACCGCTGCCATAAAAGGATGGGCAGATACTGCTTACGGAAACACCGGCTATACTATTATCGAAACGACCAGATATGCCTACATCGGGGAGGAACCTGAACTGATTCTGAATCAGACATCCGGGAATTACTCGTTTTTTACGGTCGGGGAGGGAACAAAGTCCTACACGGCATCGTATCAGATTGAAACCATTCTGGATACACGAAACGAGGCATACATTACTGCCCAGACAATATATGATGAGATGAGTGCTCTTTTATCTGAAATAGAACGCGAGGAGATTTTACTCAAAGAATCCTGGAGCGAGCCCCTGTATCTTGAGTATAAGGAGAATCTTAAGATTTATAATGCAGGTGTTACAACCAGAAATGAATATATCGGGCTCATAAGTACAATCAATTCCGGCTCCAATAACCGGGAAAAGATTTACGAGATCGTCATTTCCACAAGGTAATCCTGCCCGACCGGGAGATTCGCAGCACATGGATAGATACAATTAACTCAGAATAGAGTATATTTTCATACAACCGATGAAAATTCCGAATAAAACTCAATTTTTTGTAATAATTTTCTTTCTGCTAATTACTATTATCCTGATTTCATGTGCTCTCATCTATAATACCTATCCGGAAATCAGGGTAAATGAGTCAAATGTATCAACAACCGTTGTTCACATTGAATTCCCTTTTATGGATGATGTGGTGTGGGGTAATATCACGCTTGGGCTTGCTCCCTATTACGGCGCAAAAAAAGAGGGAGTGAAAGCAACACCGCTGTTTGGGTGTTCGCCGGAGAGATATTACTCTGCAATCGCCTATGACCCGGCACAAAATGAGATGTATGAAACTCTTTTCGGATTTTTCGATACATATGCACAGAGTCATTCCCTGACAAGCGATGAGTATATCGAACTGCTGACCACTTATGTTCAAAACATTCCCTACAAAACATCCGGGACAGAGATCAAATTCCCCATCGAGACAGTGATCGATGACTGGGGAGACTGTGATGACAAGAGTATTCTTCTGGCAGGTCTCCTCGACAAAAAAGGGTATGATGCCGGTGTGTTTGTTTTCAGGAAAGACAGTCATATGGCAGCAGGTGTGAAAGGAGGGTATCAGACCGAGTACGGGAATAGCGGATACAGTGTCATTGAAACGACACGATATGCCTATATCGGAGAGGTCCCGGAACTGCTGAACCAGGAACCCTATTATGATGATTACTCATTTTATCAGATCGGAAACGGAACGGATTTCTATACGGTATCCTGGCAGGTGAGCACAATCCTTAATGTCCGGGATACGGCATATGCAGCCCTGGAAAATCTGTATCAGCAACTAAACAGCCTTGGAAAGACGATCGATACAGAGAAAGCGATGCTGGCAACCCCGGAGTATGCATCGAATACGACGATTTGCTCCGAGTATGATCTCCATCTGAGTGAGTATAATAAAGGGACTGAAGTAAGCACTAAAATCCGCGAGACGCTGCATATGATTAATACAGAATCCTACAACAGGGAAAAAGTGTATCAGACAATTCTGCCCCTGAAGTAGATTCCGGTACCGGCAGTACAGATTTTTTTATGAGGAGGCAGGAATTGAGAAAATCGAATGAAAAACAGAAACAGAAACGATTAATTCAGAAGAGAATCTATTTCCATAGAACAGATGAAAATACTGAATAAAATACTTTTTTCTCTACTTATTATTTTTATGATTACTTCATCAGCTGTAGGTATGACAATTATTCAAAACATCAGTCCGATGATCATAGTGGACACGTCCGAAACTTCGACGGCTGTTGTTCAAATCGATTTTCCATTCAGGGAGACGGTAGTTGAGGGGGAGATCACTCTTAGTCTTGCTCCGTACAACGGCGCAAAAAAAGAGGGGTCCAAATCGACCCCGCTGTTTGGGTACACAGCAGAGGAGTATTACTCTGCGATTGTGAATGATCCGGCACAGGATGAGATGTATGATAAACTTCTCGGATTTTTTGATGCCTATGCAAAAAGTCATGCCCTGACGAGTGATGAGTATGTTGAACTGCTGACCGCCTATGTTCAGAATATTCCCTATAAAACGGTTGGGGCCGAGGTAAACTTCCCTATCGAGACGGTGATCGAAGATAGGGGAGACTGCGATGATAAAAGTGTTCTTCTAACAGGTCTCCTTGCAAAATCCGGATATGCGGCAGGACTCGTGCACTTCGATGAGGAGAATCATATGACGGCCGCGATTAAGGAGGGAAATGAAGACGGATGTGTGATCAGCGATTACATTTTGATCGAAACAACCAGATATGCATATGTCGGTGAGAGTCCTGCCCTTATCAGAAGCAGAAACCGGACACGCATCAGAGAAGATTCGGTAATCCGGGTGGGAGAGGGAACGGCTGTTTATACCGCATCCTGGCAGGTCGATACGATTCTGGAGCAAAGGGACCAGATCGTTTTTACGATTGACTCGCTGAGCCAGGAGATGAGGACGCTGAAAACTGAAATATCAGGTCAGGAAACTCTGCTCAACCAGTCATATGATCCGGAGGTTTACGAAAAATATGAAAAAAATATCACCAGCTATAACGAGTATATGGCGACCTGCTATTCGTACATAGATAAACTGTATAAGATTAACACCGGATCCAGCAGCCGGGAAGAGACATATCAGATGATTACTTCCATTATGTAGTCATCCATGACATATCCTTCGCCTATGTTGGTCACGATACCGCGGGCACGGGTGAATCCGAGATGCTCATAGACTTCTAAGGATGAGCGGTTTTGTTTGTTTGCAGTCAGCCATATTTTGTGCAGTTCTTCTTTTTTACAGATTTCTTTGATGAAGGCGATTGTCTGGGTGGCGATATGCCTGCCGCGATAGGGTTTTTCTACATAGAATTTGGAAAGGAAGAGAGATTTTTCCATCGGTCCGGAGGGGAGCGGAGATTTTTCCATCGGCTGTGAAAGGATGGAGATATATCCTGCAGCTTGCCCGTCGAACTGGATGAGATAATACCGGTAACCCTGCTGAATCTGATTGGTGATT
>DATESH010000010.1:0-8799 GCA_035270965.1 Methanocorpusculum sp. | reverse complement strand
AAATCCGGCGAACCAAAAGAGAAATTTTCGCTCGCAAAAATCTTCAGTCGCCCCTCAGCTCCGGCATCCATCGACAGAAAAACCGAGTTCATCAGATTTGCCATCTACTGGACCATTATCGCCTGCCTGACCTATGCCTACATCGGCGAAAAAGTACCCTGGCTCTCACTCCATCAGCTTGTCCCGATGATTTTTGTGGCAGCATATGCTCTCACACTGACGGGAAAATACTGGAAGATCATTCTTGCCGTATGTGCGGTGATTCTTCTCGCAATTACATTCCATGTGGCGTTTACCCCTGCAGATATCGCCGAACCGATTGTCCAGGTCCAGAACTCGGAAGATCTTGTTTCTTTAATGGAGGTCATCGATGCTTCCGACAATGTGGCTCTAGCTACCGATCAGGCATGGCCTTTCATGTGGTATTATCGCGGTGACGGCTGGGACAGATTCACCTATTACGGGGCTCTGGTGGGAGAATCGACCATACTCAACGGGGATTTTGACGTCGTCATCACGCATGATTCCGAGAGTTTCGACTCTCTTGACGGTTATGCAAAGGAAACCATCCGGCTGAATTACTGGATAAACTGGGAAGATACCGCGAAAAATCCCGGATGGATTCCCTACTACTTCACCCGTGCGGGTCAGATCGGCAGTTACAACCTTGATGTGTTTACCCGGAGCGTGTAGGTACACACAATGAATAAGCCATTTCCCAGCCAATGTATACAGTAATAAGGAACGTTTATGGAACAGCGAATATCGGAACTGGAAGAACTGCGCAGCAGATTATTGGATCTGACACTCCGCAATAATCTGCTGAACTATACATTATCTCCCGGCAGGTCGATCGAGATTGTCTCCTGCAATCCGGCAGAAACCTATAAAACGCTTGTTCTCGATGAAAAAGGGCTGAAATTTTACCCTGCAAGTAAAGATACCAAAACCGATTCCGAGGCAAAACGCATCTGGAAGTATCCGGCTTTCTCGAAAAGTGCCAAATATGCCGATCTTATCCTGAATACTCCATACAGCGACATTGAACTGCGAAAAAAACTCTACGCTCTCCAGAATAAAAGCCGTACCGTCTTTGAAGAGCAGGGATATCCTGTACTCTATCTCGCGCTCGGCTTTGTTCAGTGGACGGAAGCAGGAAGCCCGTCCAGGTCTCTCAAATCCCCGCTTCTTTTAATCCCCGTCGAACTTGAACGCCAGAAAATCAAGGAGAACTACACGCTTCGGTGGGCCGGGGACGACCCGGCGGTTTCCTTATCGCTGGTTGCGAAACTTGCCGAACAGGGAATCATCCTGCCGGACATGGTCCATCCCGAGACGATCGAGGAGGTCGCCGCATACTTTGCTCTGGTCCAGGAGACCATAGCCGCTAAAGGCTGGACATTCCTTCCGGAGATTTCCCTTGATCTCTTCAGTTTCAAAAAGTTCGTGATGTTCAAGGATCTCGACCCGGCAAGCTGGGGAGGAGAGTATTCTCTTGTGGAAAATCCCCTGATTCAGCGGATATTCCACCCGGAAGTCCAGGAAAATCCCATCGAGGCAATCCTGGAGAACGAACTGGATATCCGGCTTCCGAGCGAACGGAGCTACAATATTCTGGATGCCGATTCATCCCAGATTGCCGTTATCGAAGAGGCAA
Source organism: Methanocorpusculum sp. (assembly GCA_035270965.1). Lineage (GTDB taxonomy): Archaea > Halobacteriota > Methanomicrobia > Methanomicrobiales > Methanocorpusculaceae > Methanocorpusculum. The sequence goes on along the minus strand of DATESH010000010.1, from coordinate 7,142 downwards.
AAGCCGGCAAAAATCTCGTGGTCGAAGGTCCGCCCGGTACGGGGAAGAGTCAGACCATTGCAAATCTGATTGCCGAGATGCTGGAAAACGGCAAAACAGTTCTCTTTGTCAGCGAAAAGATGGCGGCTCTGGAAGTGGTGAAACGCAGACTCGATGTCGCCGGACTATCTCCTTTCTGTCTGGAACTTCACAGCCAGAAAGCAAAGAAGACCGAACTCATCCATGAACTGGAAAAAAGCATCAGACGTCCGTCTCCCGGCTCTGTAATCGGGGATGCCGGTCATCGTCAGATTGATTCGCTCAGGACCGAACTTTCCGGATACTGTCAGGAACTGAAGACCCCTGTGGGTGCGTGCGGATTCACCCCGTATGATTTATTCGGTATTCGTGAACAGTACCGTTACGAGTTCGAAAACAGTCCGGGCAGGAGAAATTACCGGCTTCAAAAGATTCCGGTCGAGAACGCTTCAGAGATAACCCCTGATGATTATAAGGCGGCCATCTCAGCTCTTCAGGAGATTGGAGCATATCTCCCCTCGTTACTCAGGAAAGGGGAGTCTCTGTCAGGTCATCCGTGGGCACTGACCAGACCGGGTATGATTCTCCCGAGCGATCAGGAGGAGATCAGGCAGCTCGTTCTTGCGTATCAGAATCAGATTCAGGATATGCAGACGATTATGCGGGTCATCTCAGATTTGACCGATATACCGGTTTCGCGGAGTGAAACCGAGATTTCACGGCTTATCGAGACCTGCCGTTATCTGACCAAGGAGTATTCTGTAACGCCGGAGATTTTGAATAATCCGCTGTGGGGTAATAAGGCAGAGTTAACCCGGCTGATTTCCGGCATGCAGAATCTCTATGACCACAGTTTACGGATTCTTGCGAACTTCACGCCGGAGATTTTCCTCAGGAATCCAGCACGGCTCTACTCTGAGTTCCTGGTGTATGCCGAAAAAGGAAAACTCGGGAAGATGTTTTCCGGGGGCTACAAGAAGCTCAAGAGCGAACTTGCCGGATACTATGTCGGCGGGATGCCGGATGATTCCCGGATTCTCGCGGATCTGAAGGATGCGAGGAACTATCTTACAGCACGCGATATGTGGGAGCAGGACCGTGCGGTGTATCTCTCGCTTTTTGCTCTGGTCTGGAAGGATGAGAATACGAATCCGGCAGTTCTTCAGGACTACAAAGACTGGATTCACGCAATTCTGACGATGGGACAGGAAGGACTCATTACTCCCCGCACAATAGAGCTGCTCTGCTCGGACAAGATTTCGGGTGATGTTCTCACACAGGTCTTCGAACAACTCGAGAAGACGGTTATCACGCTCAGCAAGGCAAGAGAGGCTCTCTTTACCCGTCTTGGCATAGATGTTCTGGAATCGGATCAGTCATTCGCCGCGATGCGGAAATGTTCAGATATCTGGATTACCGAGATTGACCGCTTGAGTGAGTGGAGCAAGTTCCTCACATATACGGATACCTGTGCCCACACGACTGCATGCGGAGTCCTGCCGCTTCTCTTTACCGACAAAATTGTGGGAGAGGCACTTATTCCGGCATATCTTACCGGGTATGCCGATGCGCTTTTGAAGGAGGCTTACCAGACCCGTCCGCTTCTCGCGAGGTTTGCACAGACTCCCCACGAGCAGAAGATCCGGACATTTGCCGAGCTGGATCGTGCGGCGATTTCTGCGAATGCGTCCCGGATTATTCGGACACTGGAGAAGAACATCCCGGAGATTTTTGCAGGAGCATCCCGCGACTCGGAGATGGGGGTTCTTACCGGCGAGTTCAACCGGAAACGCGGGCATATGTCGATTCGGTCTCTGATGACCAAATCAGGCGGACTTATTCAGAAGATCAAGCCCTGTTTCATGATGAGTCCGCTTTCGGTCGCCCAGTATCTGGACCCCCGGTCTGTTCAGTTCGATATCATCATCTTTGATGAGGCGAGTCAGGTCAGACCCGAGGACGCTCTTGGCGCCCTTATGCGGGGACGACAGCTTGTGGTGATGGGCGATTCCCGCCAGCTTCCTCCGACGACGTTCTTTGATCAGATTGCCGGCGGGCAGGATGAGGACGAGCCCGAGTCGGTCGCCGCCGTTACGGATATGGAGAGTCTTCTGCATGTCTGCAAACAGTCGTATCCGACGAAGAGACTCCGCTGGCATTACCGGTCGAGACATGAGTCTCTGATTGCTGTTTCGAATCAGGAGTTTTATGACGGAGATCTGCTGGTTTTCCCATCGCCGTGCCATGAAACACCGGATCTCGGTTTATCCTTTGTCCATATGCCGGATACGATTTACGAACGCGGCAAGGCGGGCGTGAATAAAGGCGAGGCGAAAGGCGTAGCCGAGGCAGTAATTCAGTATTACCAGAAGTATCCTTTGAAGACGTTAGGTGTTGCGACCTTCTCCACCCGCCAGCAGGAGGCTATCCGTCATGAGGTGGACGTTTTGCTTCGTGACCACCCTGATGTCGAGATGCTTATGCGCCCGGCAAACGGGGAGAACTTCTTTGTGAAGAATCTGGAAACGGTCCAGGGAGATGAACGCGATACGATGCTTATCAGTATCGGGTACGGATTCGATGATAATCACCGTCTTTCCCGGAACTTCGGTCCGCTGAATCAGGAAGGAGGCGAACGAAGACTGAATGTTCTGATTACCCGTGCAAGGGAACGGTGCGTGGTTTTCTCGAACTTCCGCGGTGCTGATCTGCATCTTGACGCGGATTCGTCTTCGGGTCTGGCGGCCCTTGAAAAGTTCCTGACCTATGCGGAAAACCGTGCCGCTCTGACTGGTGAGCCGTCGGAGGCGACAGAGGAGGGGGCATATTTCCCGGATACGGTCTCGGTCATGCTTGAGGATAAAGGATATACCATAGCCCGGAATCTCGGGTGTGCCGGATTCAGAATTGATATGGCAGTGCTGGATCCAAATAATCCGGGCGTCTATATGGCAGGGATTCTCTGTGACGGACCGAATTACTGGTCTTCAGAGGTAACGAGGGACCGTGACCGGCTCAGGACGCAGGTTCTGGAAGGACTTGGCTGGAATCTGATTCGGGTCTGGTCTGCCGAGTGGTTCCAGCATCCTGTTTCGAGCACGAAGATTCTTCTGGATTTCCTGGAAGAGGCACAGAAACCGAAGGAAAAGCCTGTCATAGTCGCGGAGAAGCCGGCGGAGATTGCAGAGACCGCGGCTTCCCCTGCACTGCCCGAAGAGGATGAAGAGGAGCCGGTGGAGGCAGTGACTCCAGTGTATGCGAAGGTGAGCTTTGAGCCGTATGTTTGCTGCACGGAGTCCGTTCTCCAGAATTATCATCAGTTCAGTTCGGTCCCGGATTCGGTTCTTGGAACAGGAATTGTCGGGATTGTGTCCGTCGAGGGACCGGTTTCAATGAACATGCTGATTGCCCGGATAAAGGAGCTGGGGAATGTGCCCAGAATGACTCCCGCAATCAAGAAAAAGATAGCTTCGATTGCGGCGGATGAAGTCCAGGCAGACAGGCTGACCGTGGATGAGGAGGAATTCTTCTCGGTCCCGCTGAAGGAGATGCCGGCACGCGAAAGGCCGGCGAAGTGGTCCTGCAATGATGTGTCTCTGGCAGAGATCTGCCGTGCAGCGGAACTTATTCTCGAAAAACAGTTTGCCACGCCGAAGTCCGACCTTGTCAGACAGACGGCTCTGGTTCTCGGGTTCAAAGTTACCGCCCAGGTAAAAGACCGGGTGGAGAAAGGAATCGATGCGGCAGTTACTTCGGGAGCAATCGTTCCTGATGGTGAAAAACTCATACGGGCTGCCGAGTAGTATTTCCACACTCTTTTTCTGATGGAAGGTTCAATAAAGTAGGCAGTAGTCTTTCGGATTTTTTATAATATGTTTGAGTCGATTTCCGCAGTAACGAACTCCGCCGGGTATCTCCTTGGAGGAGTGGGTGTCACCCTTGTTTTAGTAGGTCTATCACTACTCATCGGGTTTGTCTGCGGGATTATTCTGACTCTTGGTCAGGTATATGGTCCGCGGTTTGCCCGGGGGTTCGTTGGCGTGTATGTCTGGTTCTTCCGCGGGCTCCCGAATATCGTTTTACTGTTTTTGTTTTACTTTGCCCTGTTCCCGTTCGTGGGACTTGATATTCCGGCGTTTGGGGTGGCCGTCGTGGTTCTGGGTCTCCGGAGTGCGGCTTACCAGTCCCAGATTTTCCGCGGCGCTATTCAGTCCCTGTCCGAAGGACAGATGGTTGCCGCCCGATCCCTTGGTATGACAAAATGGCAGGCAATAAGGTCGATTATTCTCCCGCAGTCGCTTCGTCTTTCCCTCCCGGGGTGGGCGAACGAGTATCCGGTTCTGTTAACTGATTCGTCAGTTGCCTATGTGATTGGTGTGGCAGAACTTCTGACCCGGACAAGTCAGGTAATTTCCCGGACAGGTGAACCTATGATTCTTTATCTGACCTGTGCTGTCGTTTTCATTCTGTTAAATTACGGGGGCATGATGATAATCCAGCATGTGGAAAAGAAAGTCCGGATTCCGGGATTCGGCAACAACGAGGCTGAATGCTTATGAGTGATGTTCCAATTCTGAAAGTAGAGAATCTCTATAAGTCGTATGGGGATCTCGAGGTCCTGAAATCTGTTTCATTCGAAATACACAAAGGAGAAAAGAAAGTTTTTGTCGGACCGTCCGGGACCGGTAAGTCCACACTTCTCCGGTGTATCAACCAGCTCACCACTCCTGACAGCGGGTTTGTGTATCTGAACGGCGAGGAGATCATTCATTCCGGGAAGAAGATCAACGGGTATCGTCAGAAGATGGGTATGGTGTTCCAGAATTTCAATCTCTTCGATCATCTGACTGCTATCAGAAACGTGGAACTTGCTCTTCTGAAAGTGAAAAAGCTGGATAAGGCAGCCGCACGCAAAAAGGCGATGTATGAACTTGAGCAGGTCGGCATGGCAGATCGTGCCGATTTCTATCCGGCACAGTTGTCCGGAGGACAGGCCCAGCGGGTTTCGATTGCGCGGGCACTTGCGATGGATCCGGAGGTCATGCTTTTTGATGAGCCGACGTCCGCTCTTGATCCGGAACTGAAGCGTGAGGTGATGGAGGTCATGCGAAAGCTGGCTGACCGGGGAATGACCTGTATCGTTGTAACTCATGAGATGAAGTTTGCAACGTCTTTTGCGACAGAAATTTATCTGATGGAGAAAGGGGAGATTGTTGAACATGGTCCGCCGTCAGAGATTCCGACAAGCCCCGGCTTTGTGAAGACCCGGGCGTTCATGGGCAGTTATGTAGAAGAGTAATATGGCTGATATAATCAATGCGACCGGAGCTGCAGACGGGCTGGGCGGATTTTTCCAGAGTATAGCAGAGTCCATCATGACCCAGCTTCCATTCTGGCAGGATGTCCTCCTTCCCGCACTCTGGGACGGGTTATGGGTGACAATGCAGCTTGTCGTGATGACGGCACCATTAGGGTTCCTGTTCGGTCTTCTGGTCGCCGTGTCCAGAGTGTATGGTTCGACTCCGGTTAAATGGCTGGCAAAGTTGTATGTTATTTTCTTCAGAGGGTGCCCGCTTCTGGTTCTGTTGTTCATTCTTTACTTTGGTCTGCCGTCAGTGGGGATAGTGCTCGGGTCGTTTATGTCGGCTCTTGTCGGATTTATTTTGTGTAACTCGGCATATAATTCAGAGTATCTCCGGGGGGCTCTTCAGTCGATTAAGCGGGGTCAGCTGCTTGCCGCCAGGTCTCTTGGTATGACGAAGATGCAGGGTGTTTTGTATGTGGTGGTTCCGCAGGCACTCCGCCGTGCTCTTCCGGGTGTTTCAAACGAGTTCATTTATCTGATAAAATATTCGTCGCTTGCTTATGTGGTGGCGGTAATAGAGCTCACAGGAGCGGCAAAAATTATTGCAAGCAAGTATTTCATGTACTTCGAAGCCTTTGCGGCTGTGGGTATTTTCTATCTGGTCATTGTGACGATAGCAACGATAGGTATTCACTGGATTGAGAAGAAGTATGCAATTCCGGGTGTTTCGGGTTCTGTTGGTAAGGTTTCGAAAGGGAACTGAATCCATTAAATAAAATACATCTTTCGCTAATTATTCAGCATGGCATTATCAGTTGATGTTATAGATAAAATTGCGGCTCTGATTACCGCAGCTTTTGGTCTGGTTGCAGCTCTTGCATGGAATGCAGCCATTCAAACCATTTTCACGGAGATTTTTGGAACACAGAGCAGTATTCCGGCAATGCTGGGGTATGCGGTTTTTGTAACGATTCTTGCGGTTGTGTTTACCATCTGGATTGGTACTGTTGCAAACAAGACGAAGGATAAGGCTGTCCCGGCAAAGAGAAAGTAATTTTATCCAAATCTTTTTTTTATCCGTGACTCCTTATACATAGTATGCGAGTCTGTTGTGCTCAGGTTACCCAGATATGGGATGATATTTATGCGGCTTTTGTCAGGGCGGATGAAGTTCTTGCAGAGAATTCCGGGAAGGCGGATATGGTGGTGTTTTCTGAGCAGTTTGCGACCGGGTGGCGGTCTGCATGTTCACCGGCTGCGGGAGAGGTTGTGCGGGACCGCTGGCTTGCCCTTGCAGCGAAATATAATACCTGCGTTGTCGGGTCGTATCAGAAATCAGTGGAAGGCAGTCTGCCGCAGAATACGATGCTTGTGTGCGGGCCGTCCGGCGAAGTTCTTGCGGAGTATTCGAAGGTTCATCTGTTTACGCCGGGGAAGGAGGACCGGTGTTTTTCGGCGGGGGATAAGCCGGTAGTGTTTACGTACGGCGGGGTGAAGTTCGGGTGTGCGATTTGTTTTGATCTGCGGTTTCCGGAGTTGTTCCGTGAGTATCTGAAGATGGGGTGCGAGTGCGTGCTTATCCAGGCGGCATGGCCTGCGGCCCGGGTGGCGGACTGGGAGCTTTTGATTCGGGCGAGGGCGCTGGAGAATAGGGGGTTTGTTGTCGGCGCTGCATGTATGGGGTATGATCCTGTGTCGGGTACGGATTACTGCGGGCGGAGTATGGTGTGTGATTATGAGGGCCGGGTGATCAGTGATGGGGGCGTGTTTGAGGGGGGATGCTCGGGTGATGTGGATGTGGAGGGGGTATGGGAGATGA
>DATESH010000009.1:0-10775 GCA_035270965.1 Methanocorpusculum sp. | reverse complement strand
TCTTCCTGCCCAGAGTAAAATCGTTCTCTGTTCCATGCTTCTGATGGCCGCCTCCGGCCAGAAAGTATTCACAAGCGGCTCGGTAATTAATGTGTACCGGGAAGTTGCCCGTGAACTCGACACCGAGGCATTAAGTCATCGTCGTGTTTCTGATTTAATTAACGAACTCGATATGCTCGGAATCGTAACAACCCGGGTAGTTTCTCACGGTCGTCACGGCCGGACGACGGAAATTTATTTTAAGAGTCCGACCAATGACATACGTGAAGTGATCATGAGCGATCCAAGATTCCAGGAGTGCAGTATTCTGCATCCTCTTGTGAAAAATCATGAAAAAGGTGATTAGAGATGGATGACAAAGACACTATTATTCTGAGGGAACTTCAGAAGAACAGCAGGATATCCAGTCGGGATCTTGCTGTAATGCTGGAAGTATCCGAAAGCGATGTGACTAAAAGAATCACCAGCCTCTGTCAGGCAGGTATTCTTCGCCGGTGTACGGCAGTCATCGATTACACTGCAATTGGTGTGGATGAAGTGTCTGTCATTCTCTCGCTGAAAGTCACCCCGGAGAAAGGTCTGGGTTATGATGGTATCGCCGAAAAGCTTGCCCGCTTCCCTCAGGTCGAGAGTATCAAACTCCTGACAGGAAGTTATGATTTCCAGGTTATCATTACCGGTCAGTCAATGGCAGAAGTATCCAGATTTGTTGCGGAACAAATCGCATCAATTGATGGAATAAGAGAAACCATGACCCAGATCGTCATGCGGACCTACAAAGAGCAGGGCGTGGAAATGGCCCGTCCCGGAAGTCGCGACAGACAATTGATTTCGTTTTGAGACGGTTATCATGCGAAATTTTGTATCAAACATAGCTGCTGAAATTCCACCGTCGGGTATCAGGAGGTTCTTCGACCTCGTTCTCATGATGGATAATGATAAAGTTATCAGTCTTGGGGTCGGCGAGCCGGATTTCGATACTCCCTGGAATATTTCCAAGGCAGCTATTAGTTCCATTGAAAAAGGTATGACGATGTATACCTCGAACCGCGGTCTGCCTGATTTATGTTCGGTTCTGTCAAAGGATTTGGAAAAGAGGTATCATACCAAGTATTCACCGACTGAAGAAATCATTGTTACAACTGGTGTTTCAGAGGCTTTTGATGTAGCTGTTAGAGCGGTGGTTAATCCGGGCGATGAAGTAATCGTGGTCGATCCGTGTTTTGTTTCATACCATCCGGAGGTGCTGATGGCAGGAGGGAGACCTGTTTCCCTGCCGTGCGAGGCAAAAGACCAGTTCAAAGTCACACCTGATGCGCTGATGGAAAAAATCACGCCGGCAACCAAGACTCTGATTATTAACTTCCCTAATAATCCGACCGGGGGCGTGATGGGCAAAGATGACCTGAAGGCAATTTCCGATATTATTGTTGATCACGATCTCCTGTTAATCTCGGATGAGGTTTATTCGGAACTCACTTATGACGGACCTCATGTCTCGCCTGCGTCTATCGACGAACTCTGGGACCGGACCATTACCCTGAATGGTTTTTCGAAGGCATATGCAATGACGGGCTGGCGGCTCGGATACCTTTGTGCGCCAAAGGAAATCTGTAATGCCGCACTCAAAATTCATCAGTATGTTATGATGTCTGCACCGACTGTATCCCAGTATGCCGCAATAGAGGCGCTCAAAAATGCTGAGGAGGCAAAGAATGAGATGGTTGCCGAGTACAGAATCCGGAGAAATCTGTTCGTTAAAGGTCTGAATGATATCGGTCTTCCCTGTCATCTCCCGAAAGGCGCATTCTATGCGTTTCCGTCGATTGAAGGGACGGGTCTTTCCGATGAAGAGTTTGCCGAGCGCCTCTTAAAGGAGCAGCAGGTCGCTGTAGTTCCGGGGAGTGCATTCGGTGAATCCGGTGTCGGGCATATCCGTACCTGCTATGCAGTGGATCGTGCAAAACTTACGGAAGCGGTGCGCAGAATCGGCATATTTATCGACTCGCTCAAGTGAAATATAATAACCCCTTGCTTTCGAGTGGAAAGTTACATTAACCCGAACTATTTTTTTATGGATAAGAGAGATATTGTCACCCGGTTTGCCGATGCTGGTTTTCTGGTCAGTCCCCAGGTAGTAAATTATATCAGCGAAAGCGGAGCGTCCGGGATTATCGAGGGAATCATCGCAGCCCTTCCCGGGGGAATTTCAGTTGTTACTCCCAGGGAAGTGGCTGCAATGACGCCTCTTCGGACTGACAAACTCAGTGTGGGTGTCAGCAGAACGCCGGAAATTCTCCTTGGGCGCGAGGGGAGTTCCATACCGCTTGCCGATCCTGAAACCTCCTATGCTATGTTTCGTGACCGGTACGATACTTTGGCCGCAATGATGCGTGGGAGGGTCAATCCGGTTCCACTGGAAGCGCTGGTCAAGACCGGAAACCGGTTTATGGATCAGGAGATTGGTCTCATTGGTATGGTGTCTTCGATTTCTACCAGTGCAAAGGGTCACCGGATTGTCGAAGTCGAGGACCCGACCGGTTCAATCAAAGTGCTTTTCAACAAAAACCGGGACGGGTTTGCCGATGCCGAGTCGATTATCCCGGATGAGGTCATAGGTGTCAAGGGTCAGCTTGCCCGTGATAACATGGGTAAAACCCAGATGGTTTTTTCCGAGATGCTTTTCCGCCCGGAGATTCCTCTGACCCATACGTTTTCACCGTCAAAAGAGCCGGGTAAAGCTGTTTTCATCTCTGATATTCATGTCGGCAGTAATACGTTTCTGCCTGATGCATGGGACAGATTTTCCAAATGGATCGGGGGACGTGACGATATAGGATACCTGATGATCGCCGGGGATGTGGTGGATGGAATTGGTATTTACCCTGATCAGGACAAGGAGCTGAAAATAAAAACCATATATGATCAGTATGACCGTGTCGGAGAACTGATGGCAGCTCTGCCGGACCGGCTGAAAATAGTTATCTCTCCTGGGAACCACGATGCGGTCCGGGGGGCCGAGCCGCAGCCGGCTCTTCCTGAGGAGTTCCGGGGCAAGTTCCCTTCAAATGTCACCTTCGTGGAAAACCCGGCTGTCGTCAACATTCAGTCGGTGAATGTACTTATGTATCATGGGCGGAGTATCGACGATCTCATCAAATTCATTCCGGGTGCATCGTATGAACATCCCGGACAGATTATGGAAGCGATGCTCAAACGCCGGCACCTTGGTCCGATTTATGGTCAGAGGACACCTCTTCTCTCCACAGAAAAAGATGCGCTGGTTATTCGCGACGTGCCTGATATCATCCAGACAGGGCACATTCATATTAGTGACGTCATTACCTATCGGGGTGTCCTCGGCATAAATGCCGGCACCTGGCAGTCTCAGACTTCATTCCAGAAACAGATGAATATAACTCCCACTCCGGCAGAGGCATTTGTCGTGGATTTGTCCACTCTTGCCACCGAGAAGTTTACCTTCCTTTAACTGATCTCCCCTTCCCCCTCTCTTCCTATTAAGGCATTAGTATTATTAGCCACCTTCGTCCTATAATATAGGGAGAAACCATCCCCTATTTCATGGAGGTTTTCGATTCATATGGATTTAATCTATCTCGCTCCTATATGTGCCGTTATAGGCCTTCTCTTTGCCCTTTACTCTTTCTCTAAAGTTATGAAAGAGCAGCCGGGCGACGAGAAGATGCAGAAAATCGCTGCAGCCATTCATCTTGGCGCAATGGTCTTCCTGCGTCGTCAGTATAGTGCAATCGGAGCTTTTGTTATCGTAATGGCAATCATTCTCGCTGTCCTCATTTCCCCATGGGCTGCCCTGTGTTATATCATTGGTGCAGCACTCTCGGTATGTGCAGGATTTATCGGAATGCAGAGCGCAACAAGAGCAAACGTACGAACAACCAATGCAGCAAAACGCGGTATTGGTCAGGCTGTCAAAGTATCTTTTGCAAGCGGTTCAGTCATGGGCATGTCCGTAGTCGGACTTGGTCTTCTTGGTCTTTCCCTTGTGTTCATTCTCCTCGTTACGGTTAACGGCGGATTTGAAAGTGTTGGCGGCATTAACACTGTTGTATCAATAATTGCATCATTTGGTTTTGGTGCATCTTCAGTCGCACTCTTCGCCCGTGTCGGCGGCGGTATTTTTACCAAAGCAGCCGATGTCGGTGCAGATCTTGTCGGAAAAGTTGAAGTAGGCATTCCCGAAGATGATCCGAGAAACCCCGCAGTTATTGCAGATAACGTTGGTGACAACGTTGGTGATGTTGCAGGAATGGGTGCTGACCTTTTTGAATCCTATGTTGGTTCAATCATCGCCGCCATGGCTCTTGGAATTACTGGTGCAGCATTTGCATCCAGACTCTTCGGTGAAACCATCGCCCCGTTAAACCTTATTCTCCTCCCGCTGCTCATTGCAGCATTCGGTATTATATCCGCAATAATCGGAACTCTTTTCGTTCGCACGAAGAAGAATGAGAGCTCCGCAATTCACAAAGCATTCAATACCGGTCTTGTTATCGCAATTCTCATCTCCGTTATTGCGACCTACTGTGTAACGAGTTTCCTCTTATACGGTCAGATCGGCATGGGATTCATGTTTGAAGCCCAGCTTGGTATGGGTATCTGGTTTGCAACCATCGCAGGTCTTCTCGCAGGTTTCTTAATCGGTCTTGTTTCGGAGTATTACACTTCGTTTGATTACAAGCCGACCAAGGGCATTGCAAAATCCTGTCAGACTGGTGCAGCCACCAACGTAATCAGCGGATTTGCAAAAGGTATGGAGTCGACCGTATGGCCTGTTCTCATTATCGCCCTTGCAATCTTCATTTCCTACCAGTTCGCCGGTATTTACGGTATTGGTATTGCAGCAGTTGGTATGTTATCCACACTAGGTATTTCCCTCGCTGTTGATGCATACGGTCCGGTTGCAGACAATGCAGGCGGTATCGCAGAGATGACCCACCAGGAGCCTGAAGTCCGTGAAATCACTGATACGCTTGATGCAGTCGGAAACACGACCGCAGCAATTGGTAAAGGATTTGCAATCGGTTCAGCCGCTCTTACTGGTCTCGCTCTCTTCAGCGCATATGCACTCGCAGTTGGTCTTGACTCAATTGATATCATGAACACCACAGTGTTCATCGGTATTCTGATTGGTGGTATGCTTCCATTCCTCTTCTCTGCTTTGACAATGACCGCAGTCGGTGATGCAGCTCAGCAGATTGTCGTTGAAGTCCGCCGTCAGTTCAAAGAAATCAAAGGTCTGATGGAAGGTACCGCAGAACCTGACTACGCAACTACTGTTGATATTGCAACAAAGGCAGCAATCAAAAAGATGATTGCCCCCGGTCTTCTCGCAATCATTGCCCCGCTTGCCGTAGGATTCATTCTCGGTCCATTAGCTCTCGGCGGTCTCTTAGTCGGATCCCTTGTAGCAGGTTTCCTCCTTGCAATCACCATGGCAAATGCCGGTGGAGCATGGGATAACGCAAAGAAGTATATTGAAATGGGTAACTACGGTGGAAAAGGTTCCAACGCTCACAAAGCAGCAGTTGTCGGTGACACTGTTGGTGATCCGTTCAAGGATACTTCCGGACCTTCGATTAACATTCTGATCAAACTTATGTCACTGATTTCACTGGTATTCGTACCAATGCTTATCCTGATGTAAGCGTAACCTCAGAAAAATTATTTTTTTTCTTTTCACTCTGTCATCATATGATTTGTGTGAAAAAATTTACTCCTCAAAAAGTGCCTGCAAGCCGGGTATAGGTTTTTGGATAGTCTGTATAAACCATCCAATCACCATCCCTGGTAAAAACATACCTGTATTGGATTCCGCCGTATCTTCCCGAGGTAAAGCTTTGAAGAATTTCCGGGAATGCATCCTTTGCATCATAGTGATTTATGACTGATGTTTCGGGAGATGAACTAAGTGATGACAGGGTTCCAAGAGCAATGAGTTCCCGTATTTTTGCTTCGGTTCTATAACTATCCAAGAGCGTGGCTCCGACCCCTTTTGGATATCCATCAAAATGGCAGTAGATTCCGCTGAAAGTTCCATCAGTGTTTTCGATTAAAATGTATGATCGAGTACTCATTTTTTTCACCTGACCTTCACGCAAGGGAACTCCTGTCAGAATAGCCAGTCGGGATCTCCCCTGTTCAGATACTCTCTGTTTTGTTTTTCTGCATTAAAAAAAGTTGCTGAGATTACTCACGAATCATCACGAGCATCATTTTAAACTGAGTCACCGGATGCACGGCATGCGGGACATTTGCCGGCATAATCAGCATATCACCCTCTTTTACATGATGTGAAACTCCGCCGATCGGGATATCTGCTTCGCCTTCGAGAGCGATTACCAGGGCATCAAAGGGAGCTGCATGTTCAGAGAGCCCCTCGCCTTCTGCAAAAGCAAATGCGGTCACAGTACCTGCTTTTTTATTGATGACCATACGGGAAACGATTGAACCAGCCTGATAATCGGTGAGACTCTTCAGAGGAACAGGAGTTCCGATTAAATCTTTGTTATCTTTCATAATTTCTTATCGGGCTTTAATGATATATACTTTCCATAGTAATATCTCCTTTTTTAGTATCAATCAGAGCCGGTTCATCGCTGAAGGAAGAAAAAAAAGAAAAAAGAAATGCTGAGAGCATCACAAATGCCGATGCTTAGTATGCTCTTCGCTTTTTGAAGCGGGGCTGGGTAACAAAACCGTATCTCCTCTCCTTATAGATGAGCATACGGTGATCAATCGGACCCGGCGCGTATTCCAGGTTCTCATTCCTGGTAACCTGATTTGCTCTCCGCTTTTTGAAGTTCGTCTGAATCATCATAACCTCTTATCTGGAGGTATTATGACATAAATATATTTTTCCGGGACATTTAGAACCAGCGCATCATCACGACGGCATCTTCCTTATCTTTGTAGTAATTCCCAAACGTGATTACGTTCTCATAACCGATTTTTTCATAGAATCCCCTTGCAGAGGTATTTCCAATCCGCACTTCCAGACTGCATGCAGTACAACCCTGTATGAAGAAATCACGTTCAAGCTTTCGAAGCAAAAGCCGCCCGATGCCAAATCCCCGCATGTCAGGCGAAACGGCAAGGTTACAGATATGACCGTATTTTTCCTCATCGGTCTCTTCAATTGCTCCTGCTGAAAATCCGACAATCCTTCCTTCTGCCTCTGCCACGTAAAATGACGTCAGATATATTGTCATCATTTCAAACATGGCTTTATAGTCCCACGGGTCAGGAAAGCATAAAAGTTCAATCCGGTAAATATCCGGAATATCTTCAACCGTAGCTTTTCTGATTAAACAGCCGGCGGCCGTTCCACCCACTCCTCTGAACATTACCATTTGTTATTTTTACATTGGACTCTAACCAATATAGCATAATGGTTAGCGTATATCCCTTCACCGGTCTTCGCCCTTCTCCGGATGCATATCGGAGTGTGCCATCTGTACCATACGATGTTATCAGCAGAGAAGATGCCGCGGCAGAAATCAAAGCGAATGATAAATCACTTCTCCGGGTGATCCGTCCTGATGCCGAGCTTTTGGACCTCGACCCGCACGACGACAGAATCTATGCAAGAGCTGCAGAGATGTTTGCGAAAATGAAGGCAGACGGACTTTTCGTAGAAGACGACTCGCCTTCATTCTACATTTACCAGATAACTCTCGACGGCGAAGTTTTCACGGGTCTTGTGTCCTGCGTTTCTGTTGCAGAATATAAAGACAACATCATCAAAAAACACGAACTTACAAGATATGATAAGGAAGAGGACAGAACCCGGCACATCGATGCGGTCTCTGCCCACACCGGTCAGGTGTTTTTACTTTATAAAGATTCGGGAAAAATCCAGGAGACTCTGTGCCGCATAGCAGCTTCTCACACACCTGTCGGTGAATACATTTCAGCAGGAGGCAATCTTCACCGGTTATTCCGTGCAGCAGACCCTGCCGAAGTCAGAGAGATAACTAATCTTTTTGCCGGCATCCCGAATCTTTACATCGCAGACGGTCATCACCGGGCGAAATCATCGGCAAACGTACTGGACAAACGCATTTCCGAGGGTCGTGCGACTCCCGACGCTGAAAAATTCATGAGCGTTTTGTTCGCGCATGACTCGGTTCGTATCTATGGATACCACCGGTTAATCAGAGACCTTGCCGGAATGAATGCCGATCAGTTCCTTGGAGACCTCGGACTCAGATTTACTATTACCCCGTTGAAGAAGGTTGATATTTCCAAAAATACCATTCCGGTAAAGAATGACGGATCAATGCACATTATGCACCTCTATGTTGAGAGTGAGTGGTATGAACTGACCCGCCCGGTTGACCCGAAGGCAGATGTAATCTCCCGCCTGGATGTTTCCGTCCTCCAGCAGGTCGTCATGGACGACATGCTTGCCATTATGGACCCGAGAGGCGACCCGCGTATTTCATTCGTCGGGGGCATTGTTCCACTCTCTGAAGTCATAAAAGAGGTAGATAATGGAGAATATTCTGCGGCATTTATTATGCAGCCGGTGACCGCCCAGGGTGTAATCGATGTTGCCGATGCGGGATTAATCATGCCGCCGAAGTCGACCTGGTTTGAGCCGAAACTGCTTTCCGGCATGGTCATCCACGAAATCCGGTAATCGGGGCGAAAGCCTCATTTACTCTTTTAGAAGATGTACTTTTTGTCCGGCACTGTAAATTCTCTGACTCTCCACACCTGATATAATTCTGGATGCGAGAGCATTATCCGTTATCACCAGTCCGGATAAATCATCAACATCGAAATCAAAGAGCCGGGCTGCGAGAGGTGTTCCCGGACCGACAAGTGTTACTTTTTTTGCATTTTCGGAAAGTTCCAGGAGACGCGGCAGACTTTTATCACCAAGACCTGCGGAAGTCAGATACGCATAATCGCATTCAGGCAGTATGTATTCGCATGCAGTGTATGGATAATCTCCTTCTGTCGGGACCCATTCAATGATATGCAGATTGCAGATTGGAGCAAAAAGCTCTTCGATAAAAGGGAAATGTCCAACAACGCAGACATTTTTACCTCTTACCATATTTTGTGAATTAATAAACGGATCATTCAATCTTTCCTGAATCCGTCTCCGGTCCGTTACTTCGATTCCTGCCTGTTTTGCCGTATCAGGATGATTGTACCATGCATTGATTGCTGCATTTCCAACAGATGCTTCAGCAAAGTTCCATGACTTTACACATCCGGCAAGCTCCTTCAATGACATGCCGGTTTTGTTCCCGGTAATCATTGGCGCCCGCTCGATATACTGGCGGTAAGGGGCAATACCGACTCCGCCGGTACTTGATTCCACATATGTTATTTCATTTCCCACGATAATCCCGGCAGCCGTGATGTCGTCAGGAATCTGTTCAATTAAAGCATCATAAAGTTCCCACATGTTTTTCCTCCATTTTTGGTATCATCTCCGGGGTGATGGTGTCACCAACTCTCAGATGATTTCTCAGATTTTGTAAAATTTCATCCATCTTTTCAATAAAGATAAGGCTTTGCCGCTCTGTCTCAGTCGTTACGAGAATTTTTGCAATCCCGCCGTTTTTAATCACAATCCGCTTATCTGCCCGGAGAGCGAGAAGGGGATCATGGGTTGACATCAGAATAATTTTTTCATGACCGGCAAGGAGTTTTATTGCCTCTTTTCGGTCGATACCGGCATTTTCAATTTCATCAATCAGAATAACCGGCGATGCACTCATGAGTGCAGTATCTGCTATCATCAGCGCCCGTGACTGACCTCCGGATAACTGGGTTACTTTGGTATCGGGAGTATACTTTTCACCTGCAAGAGAATTAGCACAGGCAAAACAACGCTTCGCAACTTCAGACGGGTTTTGAACCATCCGGCTTTTCGCATGCATTTCCAGAAATTCGCGAACGGTCAGATCCATGACGAAATTCATGTTCTGGGACAGCTGTGCGACGAGTTTTCCACCGGTTGCAAAACGTCGTTCATCATCTGGTGCATTACCGTTTAAGAGAATCTGCCGTTCTGTTGGAGTATCCCTCTGCGCAAGGCACTCAATGTCTTCCAGCAAACGGCTTTTGCCTGATCCGGTTGGTCCGACAATACTCACGATTTCTCCCGGAACAACTGTTATTTCAATTTGTTCAGGTTTTCCGGATTTATCACGGCCGCCAAGAATAGTTATCGAAGAGATATTCCCGGTTTGTTCTGTATTTGCCGAGAATGCTGAAAGAAATGAACAAAAATGCAGGACTACACCATCACGGGTGAGCCCGAACTCTTCAAGAGCATCTTCATCGACATCAATGAGTGCATCAGGGAGCGTCTTATCATGGTCAATTTTACCAAGCCGCATGTTTGCCAGATAATCAGATGCGAGAGGATAGTGTTTCAGCAGTTCGGTGATAGTAGTCGTGGATACTTCGGTTAAGAATGCGTCCGGATTCATTCGTCTTCGAACTCCATTCGTTTCAGCATCCCCATCTGGTAATTATTGCCGATTCTGGTCTCTCCCGTGCAGTAGGAACAAATAGCTGCCGGCATGGTAAATCTGAGCTTGCGGTCTTTGAGCGTATCAATATCCAGAGCATCCTGCCAGTATTTTGCAAGGAGAAATGCTCCCTGACCGGTAATACCATTGATAAAAAGTACATGAGCGTTCGCGTTGACCTCTTTTATATTGAAAGCGAACACTTCACGTTCTGCCTGGGAAACGATGTCTCCTTTG
>DATESH010000008.1:0-9550 GCA_035270965.1 Methanocorpusculum sp. | reverse complement strand
CCTCCTCATAAAAATGTTCATCGGTGACGGAAATTACATGTACTTCAACTTCCTCCAGATGATGGGGGTCTGCATGATACTCTGTATCCCCTTCCTTTGGCTCGGAAAATGGAATTTCATTCCCGCTGTATTCTTTATTCTCCTTGGGCGCTTTCTTTATACCATCAGCGGACCTGCCTGTCTCATGATCTTCGGCGTTATCCCGCCTGATTTTTTCCCGAGGGACTTCTTCCCAATTTTCCCCTGGCTTGGCGTCATGCTCCTCGGCGTCTCCATTGGTTCAATACTCTATCCCAAAGGATACCGCAGATTTCAACTCCGCCCGGCTGGAAAAATCGGGGCAACGCTTGCACAGATTGGGAAATATCCCCTTCAGGTGTACATTGTTCACATCCCCCTTGTTGGTCTTACTATCATTCATATACTGATTATTGCCGGAATTCTCGGGTTTTCTCTAGGCTCCTTCTGAACAAATTCAGATAAATTACTTATCTACAGAAAGCATACCAGCCATGAACAATGAGTAAAGAAGGACAGTGCACAATTCCCGGGGCCTCGCTGAAAGTAAAAGGAGAACGATACTGGGAAATAGACGCAATTCGGGGATTTGCCCTTTTTGGCATGCTCTTCTTTCATTTTCTCGCAAGTCTCGTTATGTTTCACATAATTGAAGAAACCAGCAATTTTCTCTTTTATTATCGGTCCATCGCTGTTGTCTCGGCAGCATTCATCTTAATTGCTGGTGTTGCCCTTGTTTTGCGTTACAATAGGATGTTTGGGAGACCTATGGCGGCTTACTACAAAAATATCGCAAAAAAAGCTGTCATCCTCTTCTTCATTGCGATGTGCATCACGTTCCTGACCTGGCTTGCCTCAATCGTCATTTATCAGAATGATGTCTTCATCAAGTTTGGATTCCTGCATATGCTGAGTATCTCTATGCTCATTTCCATTCCCTTTCTGAGATTCGGAAAATGGAATATCCTCTTCGGGTTAATTATCATTCTCGCGGGATATCTGATTATTCCCGGAATCCAGGATCCCGCATGGCTCTATCCGATTGGAATTCACGGTGCAGATTTCCTGAATCACACACCCGACTACTTCCCGCTTCTTCCATGGTCTGGTTTCATCCTCCTGGGGGTGGGTCTCGGGAATATATTCTATCCGAAGGGCGTGAGGCATTTTTCTGTGAAAAAGCCTCATGCAGTAGGCAGGTTCTTTGCAAAAATCGGGTATGGCAAAGTTACGCTCGTCATCTATCTCATTCACATGCCGATTATCTTTGTCATATTGTGGCTGTTTAGTGTTATAACCGGGATAGGTTATGTTTAGGGCATTAAGAAGATACTTAATTTTCAAAATTCAATCTGTAAAGGATTATGGTGGAGATAATGGAGCATAACGAACCGGTTCACTCAATACAGGGGACCTTGGATGCTCCGCAAAGTGAGCGATACTGGGAGATAGACGCAATCCGGGGAATTGCAATTCTGGGAATGCTCTTTTATCATTTTCTGGCGTGTCTGGTTATGTTCCACATCGTTGTTGAGGATCCGAAATTCCTGTCTTACTATAACACATATGTGCTGGGTTCGGGAATCTTCATTCTCCTTGCAGGAATGGCGATGATTCTCCGACACGAACGGATGCGGGGAAAAACTACAAATGAGTATTACCGTGCTCTGGTTATCAAGGCACTCTTCCTTCTCGCTATAGGACTATGTCTTACAATTGCCAGTTGGATTGGGTCGGCCATTTTCCTTCACAATGGAGCATTTATCAAGTTCGGGTTCCTGCATATGCTTGGTTTATCCATGCTTCTTGCAATTCCGCTTCTTAAATATGGTAGATGGAACATTATTATCGGTCTTATAATCATAGGACTCGGGGCATTCATCTTCCCGTTCATCAATGATCCGACCTGGCTCTTCCCTCTCGGCATTCACGGTGAAGATTTCATGATGTATACGCAGGATTACTTCCCGCTTTTTCCCTGGTATGGTGTCCTTCTTCTTGGTGTGGGTGTTGGTACGGTCTTCTATCCTAATGGGAAGAGAGGGTTTAAGATGTTTAAACCGGGAAAAATCGGGCTGGCTTTAGCAAAGCTTGGTAACGGTATGGTTACGTTGTTCATTTACCTTGTCCATATCCCGGTATTTTTTGTCATCTTGTGGATTTTCTCAGTGATTACCGGCATCGGATTTTTGTGATATGATTATTGATATAGTAAATTCTGAGTCTGACCCGGCAGGAAGCAATATCCGGGCAGCAATTGATTGTCTTCTTGAGAATCCCCCGGAGGGGGGGTTCCCTCTTTTCAAGGGAAACCAAATCACTCTCCATAAAGTCCCCGGGCGCATTGTTCGTGCGGAGAAATCCCTGATAAATCCGGATGCAGATCTTATTATTGTTGTTTCGCGTCATTCGAGTGTGAACCCGGTTCCTGTTTTAACGGTCCATCCGACTGGAAACTATGGATCTGCAGAGTTGGGCGGGAATGATGGTGAACTCAGTCTCACCGCTCCGGTCTGGATGAAATCCATTCTTCAGAATCATGCGAAGTTCGCGCCGGAAGGTTACCGGGTTTCTTACGAAGTGACCCATCACGGTCCAACCGATTTACCGGTGCCGTCTTTTTTTGTTGAAGTAGGCAGTACTGATAAGGAATGGAATGATATGATTGCCTGCACAGCGGCGGCAAAGAGTGTTCTTTATGCGAGTCCCTCAGTTGATGCCTTATCTTTGATTGGGTTTGGCGGAACACATTATGCAGTCCGGCAGACGGCAATTGGTCTTGAGACGAAGGGTGCGTTTGGTCATATGATGCATACGCGAAATGTCGGTGACGTTTCTGCAGAGATGGTTTTCCAGATGATTGCAAAGTCCGGCGGGGTGGTTGCTGCGCACGTTGATCGGAATTCTTTATCAAAGTCGGAGATTTCACACATTGAGGGAATTCTCGCAAAGATCGGTCTGGAGGAAATTTCTGAAGGTGACCTGCAAAAAATCAACAGTATGTCTTATGCTGTATGGCAGGCATACTGTAAATTTGCCGCTCAGTTTTCACCTGATTTGAAAATATTCCCGCACGGGAAAATTCTGGACGGAAAACCATCCGTCATTGAACTGCCGCAGGATTTATTTTCTGCAGCTTTTGGCGGATCGCAGGAGATATTATTCGAAAAGCTCGATGCCTTGGGAAATATTTTTCACACAACCGGGAAGGCAGGAAAAGTTATGCCGATTCTGTTCACCCCTGTTCAAAACCGGCATAAGGTATCAGGTGATTTAATAGCCTTATCCGTTCAACAAATAACACGTACACAGGATAGTATGGTGGAGGGTGATGAAATCACGATAACCCGCCGGCAGTTTGACCCAAAGCTCGCGCGCACGCTTAAGGTCCCGTCAGGTCCCTTGTATGGGCAGCTTGTCGCCGGAAACCCGGTGACGCTTCCGGACGGCAGAACAATCACGCCGGAGATGGTCACGAGAGTGGTCAGTACATCCATCAAAATTCCGGGATTGGAGAATTACTCATGAGATCAATTGTAGAAGAAGCACTTTCACGCAAACGGTTTGAAGATGTTGCACGTGATGACGCTCCGGTTTCCGCAATCTATGATGCAGAAGCCGAAGCTGAACTCGGGGCAAAAGCCCACGCAGCTCAGTCGGTAAAAACGCCGATGCCGATCCAGACACCAGTTCAGACCCAGGCACCAGCTCAGACCCAGGCACCACCCGCAAAACAGGAACCAGTAAAATCGCATGTTGACTATTCCAGCCAGTATAATTTCTCAACTCCAAAAATAACTCCAACGGATGAAGATGATGAGTTCGATGAAATATTGGCAGGACTCATCACTAAAATCACCGTAATCGGATGCGGCGGAGGTGGCTGTAATACCGTTGCCCGTGTTTACGAGGAAGGCGTTGAAGGTGCCGACATTTATGCGCTGAACACAGATGCCCAGCATCTCTCTATGCTTCGCGGCCGAGTGGGGCACCGTATTCTTATCGGACGCCAGACCACCAAAGGTCTTGGTGCGGGTGCAATTCCCCAGCGTGGTGAGGAAGCTGCAGTTGAAAGTGAGGATCTTATACGCCAGGCCCTTGCCGGGAGTAACATGGTTTTCGTGACCGCAGGTCTTGGCGGAGGTACCGGGACAGGTTCAGCCCCTATTGTTGCAAAAATCGCCAAGGAAGTTGGTGCCCTTACAATAGCTATTGTGACTCTCCCATTTACGAGTGAGAGTGCCACCAGAATGGAGAATGCCGAAATCGGTCTTGAGCGTCTCCGGGAAGTCGCGGATACCGTCATTGTAATCCCGAATGACCGTATTCTCGAAGTTGTCCCGCGCTTACCGCTTGCCCAGGCATTCAAAGTATCAGATGAAGTCCTCATGCGAGCCGTGAAAGGAATCACTGAACTGATTACTCTCCCTGGTCTTGTAAACCTTGACTTTGCCGATGTTCGTACCGTTATGGAACAGGGTGGAATCGCTATGATTGGAGTCGGTGAATCCGACAGCGAAGACAAAGCAGTTGATTCGATCAAGAAAGCTCTGCGTTCCCCTCTCCTTGACGTCGACATCACCGGTTCGACTGCCGCACTTATCAATGTGATTGGCGGTCCAGATATGACTATGAGCGAGGCAGAAGGCGTCGTCCAGGAAGTATATCAAAGAATAGACCCCAATGCCCGCATTATCTGGGGTGTTCAGGTCGATCCCAATATGGAAGGTCGTATGCGGACCATGCTTATCGTAACAGGTGTCCAGTCACCACAGATTTATGGTAAGCAGGAACAAATAACTAAGGCATCACAATCAAGTCAGGTTCAGCGCTCAAAGTTTGAGATTGACTTCCTGAGGTGAATACATGGTTAAAAATGAGAAAAATACTGATGAGAAAAAGGCAAGTCCTTCCATTAAATTAAAGAAACCGGAGATTACCAAAGCAAGTATCGCCGAGTTCTTCCGAAAATACATTCGTGTTCTGAAACTTGCCCGCAGGCCTACGAAAGATGAGTTCTGGAAAATCTCTGCAGTAGCCGCAGTCGGCATCCTGCTCATCGGTGTTCTCGGTTTCGTGATATATCTGATATTTGAATATCTTCTTCCGTGATCATGACAGCATCGAAATTTGGCAATCATTACTACATATTAAAGACGACCTCGAAGCACGAACGAACAGTTGCAGACAATATTCGTGAAGCAATTGATAACAATATGACCGATGTCGTTGTGACTGCGGTAATTGTGCCGGAAGACATCAAAGGCTATGTCTTTGTGGAAAGTCCCGAAGAGCACGCGAGAATTGAAGAGCTTATCGAATCAATCGCCCATGCGAGAATCGTTTTAAAGAACGAGACCTCTCTGGACGAAATCAATCATTTCCTCGTTCCAAAACCAGCAGTATCCGGTATTGACGAGGGGACAATTGTGGAACTGATTGCCGGTCCGTTCAAGGGCGAAAAGGCCGTGGTCAAGCGCGTTGATCATGCCAAAGAAGAGATCACCGTTGAACTCTACGAATCAATCGTACCTATCCCGATAACTATCCGTGGCGACAACGTCCGTGTTATCGACCGTAATCAGGATTAACCCCAATTTTTGCGTGAAAGTGAAAAGAGGGAGGTATCTCCAATCTTTTTTTTGAAGGCTGTTTATCCATTAGGTTTATGTTCTCAGAGGTAGACCTTAGTAAACCCATGTCGGGCTACCCTCGGGTATGTGCCGACATACGGTGATACAATGGCAGAAACTGTCGAGGTACTGGTACCCGGCGGTAGAGCAACTGCAGGACCACCAATTGGTCCGGCACTGGGTCCCCTTGGGATCAATGTGAAAGCAGTCGTTGATGAGATCAACAAGAAGACTGCAGAGTTCAATGGCATGTCTGTACCTGTAAAGGTAATAGTCGATGACAAAAAGAACGTCACATTAATTGTCGGAATTCCTCCAACAACCGCTCTTGTAATGAAAGAAGCGGGAATTGAGAAGGGTTCAGGCACTCCGAATACTCAGGCAGTTGGTAATCTGCCGCTTGAAGCTGTCATTCGCATTGCAAAGATGAA
This sequence comes from Methanocorpusculum sp., assembly GCA_035270965.1. Lineage (GTDB taxonomy): Archaea > Halobacteriota > Methanomicrobia > Methanomicrobiales > Methanocorpusculaceae > Methanocorpusculum. The sequence goes on along the minus strand of DATESH010000008.1, from coordinate 3,468 downwards.
GATGGATTCCATGCTTTCCTACGACCTGAAAACGGCCGCTAAAGAAGTCATTGGTACCTGCGTTTCCGTGGGTGTAACCATCGAAGGCAAAACTGCCAAAGAGGCAATTGCCGCTGTCAATGCAGGCGAATGGGACAAACAGCTCGCATAAGCGGGTTAGTTTGCATCGCTTCAAACGGGTACGTGGAATTCCCACGTAAAAAAATGTACAGTAGTAGAGAACAAAACCATAGAAGATTGGGGAACACCTCAGTCGAAGAACTATGGGAGGCTTCATCAAATGGTTGACAAGACCCAAATTAGCAAAGCTGTTACGGCAGCATTAAAGCAGGCCCCAGAGCGTAAGTTCCAGGAAAGTATTGATATTACTATCAACCTGAAACACGTTGATATGAGCCAGCCGAAAAACCGTATTGATGAGACGATTCTTCTGCCACAGGCAATAGGCGTCAAAAAGATTGCTGTCCTTGGTAAGGGAGATATTGTATCCCAGGCACGTAACGTCGGGGTTGATTTAATTATCAGTCCGGATGAAATCGAGCGTCTGGGCGGTGCCCCGCGTGAAGCACGCAAACTGGCAGGTCAATACGATTACTTCCTTGCAGAGACAGCAGTTATGCCCCTTGTTGGTCGCTGGCTTGGTCAGAGACTCGGTCCACGCGGTAAAATGCCGCAGCCGATTCCGACAACCCAGGACATCACTCCGATTGTCGAGCGTCTGAGAAACTCCGTGAAAATCCGGTCAAAAGACAGACTTAATATGTCTGTTAAGATTGGAAACACCGGCATGCCTGTAGAGGCAGTTTCAGAAAATATCGACGCCGTCGTGAAGAGGGTTGTAGGAAGACTCGAAGGCGGAGAGTTAAACGTCCGCTCCATCTACGTTAAAACCACGATGGGTCCAGCAGTGAAGGTGATGTAAAAATGGTAATTTATACTCACCATCTCCCTGCATGGAAACGTGAAGAAGTTGAGCAGATTGTAGATCTTGCCGGCAAGTATGAACTCGTCGGCTTAGTTGATGTTTACGGTATTCCCGCACAACAGTTCCAGCAGATCCGCAGAAATCTGCGCGGCAATGCAGTCGTGAAGGTTGCAAGAAACACTCTCGTCGAGCACGCAACAAACGAGCTCGGAGGGCATTTCGTTAATCTTAACGAAGAAGTTTCAGAGCACTCCGCACTTATCTTTGCAAACGGTAACCCTTTCAAGCTGTTCAAGTCTCTTGAGCAGACGAAAACGCTTCGTTCCGCAAAAGCAGGTGAGGTCGCTCCTGAAGACATTGTTGTTCCGGCAGGACCAACTTCCTTTAAGCCCGGACCGATCGTCGGAGAACTCCAGCAGGCAGGTATCCCGGCCGCTATTGATGCAGGTAAGGTCAAAATTAAAGAGACCAAGACTGTCGTTAAAGCAGGTCAGGCTATCAGCAAGAAACAGGCCGATATATTCTCAAAGCTTGGCATCAAGCCAATGCCGGTCGGTCTCTCCCTCCTCGCAGTATGTTACGAGGGAGACATGTATCTGCCGGATGTTCTCGCAGTAGACGACGAGGCATACAAGGCAAAGATCACTCTCGCAGCACAGCAGGCATTCAACCTCGCAGTCAACGCAGCAGTTCCAACGGCATGTGTCGCTGTTACTGAGGCTCAGATCGCGAAGGCCGTCCGTGAGGCAAGAAACCTCGGTGTAGAAGCATCCATCTATGAGAAGGGTGTCATCGAGCTGATCATCAGCAAGGCATACAGACAAGCAAACGCCCTGAAGGCAATTTAAACATATAAAATAGGTGAAATTAAAATGGAGTACATTTACGCAGCTCTGTTAGTTCACTCTGCAGGTAAAACTGTGGATGAAGGATCGGTAAAGGCAGTTCTCTCTGCCGCAAGTATCGCAGTCGACGACTCCCGTGTTAAAGCATTAATTGCAGCACTTGACGGTGTTAACATTGAGGAAGCAATCTCCAAGGCAGCAGCAGCTCCCGTTGCAGTAGCAGCAGCACCCGCAGTAGCAGGCGCAGCAGCACCAGCAGAAGCAGCAGCACCCGAAGAGAACAAGGAAGAAGAAGAAGAGAACGCCATGGCAGGCCTTGGCGCACTCTTCGGCTAAATCTTTTTTTTATTATACTTAGCTCAAAAAAGAGTGTTTTACTCTAGAACGGTTTCGTCCAGATATGTGACTTGACCTGTATCGTTTCAAGTAGTCGGAGCATATTAAGTTCGTCTAATATATCTCTTCTGTCATACAGATAAAATTCAACCGGTTTCCAGAGGGCAACCCAGCCTATAACCACAAAACTCTGTCCAATCGCATTGATGATGTCGTTTTGAATGCTGAAGCCTGATATGATACTGCTTAAGACCAGACAAATAACCAGAAAAACCAGACCTCGGACAAGGTAGCGTCTTCCCCGACTCATGGCATATTTATAATTTTTGAATTCGGAGCAGTAACGATATGAAAAATGCGAATTGATTGCCCGCTCAATATCCGTTCGTGTGCTTTCGTTAGTATAAAGGGAACTATCCAGATCCAATAAAACAGTTGCCGATTTGCGTTTTTCAGCTGACATTTCTCTGAGACTATCCATGATGAATGAATCAGTTGCCCGGTTCAGCTCTTTTTTATCACCCGGGGATGGATCTATTACATTATAGAAATATGCGAGGCTTGGGACCCTGACTTCAATTACATTGGATGATCCGTGTAATTCGCATGTGTTCATAGTTTATTCTCCTTGGAAAGGATTCCTGCAGTTACTACCTGACCGCAGGAAATTCCTCCATCGCCCAAAGGATATCGGGTACTTGTAATACATGATACGCCTGCATCTTTCAGTGTTTCAATGATAGTTTCCCGGATGGAGTGGTTTATTGCAACACCTCCGGAGAGAGCTGCCGTTTTTATTCCGCTCGAGTGGATGCCTGCCAGGGCAATTTGTGCAATGCCTTTTGCGAGTGTCGTTTGGATGGAAGCCGCAATATCTTCCACAAGCACACCTGAGTTGAGCATCTCCATTCCTTCACGGAGAATGGATGAGGTTGATAAAACATCCATTCCTTCGATGGAATCTATTTTTATCTCAATCGGCTGTGCGACTCCACGTGCGGCGTAGGATTCCAGAACCATGGATGGTTCTCCATCGTAGGTCCGCTCCTTACAAATACCAAGTAATGCTGCAGCTGCATCAAGCACTTTGCCTGCCGATGTAGTAACCGGCGTGTTGAACCGTTTTTCGGTCTGTTGTTTCAGAATCCTGAGGGCCAGATCATCCCATCCTCTGCTTTTGAGAAGTGACAATGTCTCTTCATTTGGAAGAATACCATAGAGCATCCGTTCAGGGAATTTTGTAGCAAAATCTCCTCCTGGCATCAGAACCGGTTCGAGGTGCCCTGTTCGGACATATTCTCCAGGAGACCCTGCGAGAATCTCCCCGCCCCAGATGGTTGCGTCGTCACCATAACCTACTCC
>DATESH010000007.1:0-7326 GCA_035270965.1 Methanocorpusculum sp. | reverse complement strand
AACAGATAAAGTAGTAATAAAGGAGGTAACAAAATATCCGGTATTTGTTAAAAATCCACGTACACAGCCTATTTCGACAAAATACAACCTCATCGGATATTTATCTTTTTTGTATGCGCGTTTTGCCGTGTACCTGCCCGTCTCTTACTATATATCTAAAATTGTATTGCCGCCCTGGTTTTCTTGAGCAGTCTTTTATTGCGGTCAAATCTATATGTTAAAATGCAAAACGATATTTTCCACCCGACGCGGTGGACATTGCTATTTTTACTTCTCTCCTCAATGATGATATTAATGGGCGGAGCTGCGGTAGCCCCTGCTCTTCCCGCAATAAATCAGGCATTTCCCGGAGTATCCGAGACAATAATATCCCTCATTATCACTCTCCCGGCTTTGGCGATCGCCTGTTCCGGATTTTTTATCGGAGCTGTGGTCGATAAAATAGGAAAACTGCCTGTACTGGCGGGATCTCTGGTCGTATTCACTCTTGCCGGCGTTTCAGGTTTTTTCCTGCCGACGCTTCCCGGGATTCTTGTCGGTCGTATCATTTTAGGTATTGGTATCGCCGGCATCATCATTACTACGACATCCCTGATTACTGATTATTACCAGGGTCCTGCCCGGATAAAAGTTCTGGGATATCAGGCAGCTGCTATGGGACTTGGTATTCTGATACTGGAGACAAGCGGAGGACTGCTTGCCGGTATCTCATGGAGAATGTCATTTCTCATCTACGGGGTCGGTCTGATTATCCTGATCGGTACGCTGATTACTATGAAAGAACCCGTTCATGAAAAGGTCGTGATAAATTGTGATGCTCCAAAAGTCAAAGTACCAACGGCATCCATCGTCATGATCTACTGCACGCTGTTTCTTGGGATGATGTTGTTCTTTCAGATGCCGACCAAGTTTCCGTACCTGGTCTCCGAGTTCATCGGAAATCCGGCATTCGTCTCTGGTCTCCTTCTCGGTGTAATGGGATGTTTCTCTGCAGTTGTTGGTCTCTTTTACTGGAGGATCGCCGGCAGGATTCACAGGGTGATGATTCTTGCCCTCACGTTTATTCTGCTTGGTTCCGGATACTGTCTGTTTGGTCTTTCCACATCACTGGCAATGATCACCTTGGCCGTTGTCGTGGTGGGGGTCGGAAACGGTCTGTTAATGCCCACTGTCCTTAGCTGGCTTGGGGTAATCACGCCGCCTGCTATCATGGGAAAAGTGATGGGCGGTTACGGCGTTTCCTTAAACATAGGTCAGTTCGTTTCCTCCTTTGCTGCCATACCTGTGTTACTGATTGCGGCAAGTTACGGACACATGTTCCTGATTTTTGGCCTCGTTTCGATTGGTATCGGCTTTGTGTATGTTATTGGATATCTGAAAGTCAGACGGACGTCTGATGCCGCGTGAGGTGATAGATTATCATTTTTTTATCATTTGTGTCCTGCCGTATTCCTGGAATACTCCTCTTTCGATAGGGAAAAGCAGTCCTTATCCAAAACCTGATCATCATACCTCCTTTCTGCCCGGGCAAGTGTACCTTCATAATGGAACCCGATTTTTTCGAGAACACGCCTGGAAGGGGCGTTAAAGGGATAACATGTTGCCGAAATGAGATCAAGCTTCATCGTTTCGAACCCGAAATCCAGAATTGCGTTTGCTGCTTCTGTCATGAAACCCTGCCCCCAGAAATCTTCGCCGAGAGCATATCCGAGCATCCTAACAGCTTCGTTCTCACGCATAGAGTCCTTAACCAAACCAATGGAGCCAATCAGTTTATTGGTTTCTTTCAGCACGATTCCAAAAATGCTATTCTGATCGAGAAACGCATCATCCATAATTTTCCGTGTCTCCTCCAGAGTTTCATGGGGTTTCCAACCGGCATCCGGGCCGGTGTTTTGTCCTTTGGAATAAGCGAAAATATCTTCTGCATCTGAAGCGACAATCTGTCGGAGAATCAGCCGTTTTGTTTCAATCATAATCACATGACCTCTTTTTTTTCAGAGATAATTAATCAATTTCTACAGGTTAGGACCGAATTCGGAGAAATAAAAGTTCAGCTATTTCTAATCCGGAAACAGAGAATTGATTTTGGGGATTTTGATCGTTACCTGCTCAGGAACTCTTTTAGTTCCTCATGTCTGGCATCGTAATCAGCAATACCAAGATTGTACTGCTCATGTATATCATCCGAATCACTGGTGGTTGTTTGCACTTTCCCCTGATGTGACGGGGCAAAAACAAATGCTGTCCCTTCCTCCTCCAGTTTTTTGACCAGGTCTATCACCACATGGTATTTGAGATGCCGTTCGTCAATTTTCCGGATCACCTCCGGATAGTTTCGCAGGATGAAATGATAGAATGGTTTATATTTCTGGGGCTGCCGGACAAAACTTCGCGGATTTTCCAGCAAAACCACCAGTTTATCACAGCCGTCATCAAGTGCTTTCTGCACCGGAATCGAATCAGACACCCCGCCGTCAAAATACAGTCTGCCATTCAGTTCTATTGGTTTACACATCACCGGAATTGCACAGCTTGCCATGATAGCACGGAAATCATCTTTTTTCATATCTTTTCCGGATAAATATTCTACCTTTCCTGTTCTGGCATCGGTTGCCGTCAGATAATATTCAGTAGGATTTTCCATCAGTGTCTGGTAATCCACAGGATCGATACCGGTCGAGTTTGTTATCGTACCGTAGATATACTGCAGATTGAAATAGGACCCGGTTTTCAGATAGTTCCTCATTCCGAGATACTCCGGGTGTTTCTGATATATTGTATAGAAATGCAGGTTTCTTTCCCGTTGTTTCGCGAGATATGATACCAGATTGCCGGACCCTGCCGACACACCTATACATTCATCAAAACAAATTTCATCATCCAGAAACCGGTCAAGGATGCCGGCACTATAGGCACACTTCATCCCCCCGCCTTCGACAATTAATCCGTTTTTCATAATATCTTTATACAATGGATATAATCTTAATACCATCTAATTAGATCGGATGGTATTATCGCGTTCATTTCAGAATCGGCTCCATTATTGAACGCAGCATAAAAAAATGCTCATGGTTTGAAATATTCAACCAGCGATTCGAATAATTTCATATCAAACTGTTCATCAAAGTTTTTGTACAGACCATTGCCGATTCTTTCTGCATGGCCCATCTTACCAAATACTCTCCCGTCAGGCGAGGTGATACCCTCAATTGCCATCATGGAATTGTTTGGATTGAAATGAACGTCAGATGTCGGATTATTGCTCATATCAACATACTGCGTTGCCACCTGTCCATTTTCAATAAGCTGCTTCAGCACCTCGTCATTTGCCAGGAATCTGCCCTCACCATGGGAGATTGGAACCGCGAAAATATCGCCGACATTAACCTTTGACAACCATGGCGATTTGACGGATGAGACCCTGATGCGGACAAGTTTTGACTGGTGTCTGCCGATTGTATTGAAGGTAAGAGTCGGAGAGTTTTCATCAGCGTCAATGATTTCTCCATACGGAACCAGCCCTAATTTGATCAGTGCCTGGAATCCGTTACAGATTCCGCACATCAGCCCGTCTCTGTTCTTCAATAAATCATGCACGGCATCTTTTATCTTCGCATTGCGGAAAAATGCCGTAATGAATTTACCCGAGCCGTCCGGTTCATCCCCTCCGGAAAATCCGCCCGGAATAAAGATTGCCTGGGATTTTCTGATGCTTTCCACGAACTTATCCACAGAATCCGCGATATCTTTCGAACTCTGATTCTTAATCACCATAATTTCAGGAATTGCGCCGGCTTTTGCCACGGCTTTTGCACTGTCATATTCGCAGTTTGTACCCGGGAAAACCGGAATCAGCACTCTTGGATGGGCAACCGGCTGTCTTGGTTTGATGACACTTCTTGTCTCATACTTTATTTTCCTAACCCTGCCCGATCCCTGCAGGATATTGCATGGATACACAGACTCCAGTTTTTCTTCGTAAATTTTCAGCAGGGTCTCCAGCGGGAGCTTTACGCCGGCATAACGGATGAAAGAATCCGACGTAGTAACACCTAATTTTGTACCAACATCCGTATCATCGCTCAGTTCCAGGATGAATGAACCATAGTTGTAACCAAAGATGTCTTCGATATCTGTGTTGCTGTCATAAAAAAATCCGACCATGTTCCCGAATGCCATCTTTAAAATGGCTTCCGCAATTCCGCCGTAGGTCGGGGTATAACAAGCCAGCACTCTGCCTTCTCTCATCAATTCGGTAACGAGATGATAATTTGCAGTTAAGGATTCTGCCTTAGGCAGGTTGTTTTCATCATATTCTGCCTTGAGGAGAACGACCTTGTGCCCCGGCTCCTTAAAATCATTGGAGATGATATTTCTGATTTTTTCCATGGTTACTGCAAACGAAACAAGGGTCGGCGGGACATCGAGTTTCTCAAAAGACCCGCTCATGGAATCCTTTCCGCCGATAGAACCAATACCGAGCTCCATCTGGGCTTTGAATGCTCCAAGCAGTGCACTCATCGGCTTACCCCAGCGTTTTGGATCCGTCCCGGGTTTTTCATAATATTCCTGGAAGGAGAGATACACATCCTGGAACTCTGCTCCGGTCGCGACCAGTTTCGACACGCTCTCGACCACCGCAAGATATGCCCCGTGATACGGGCTCTTTTCAGCAATCATCGGGTTAAATCCCCATGCCATCAGGGAACAGTCATCTGTATCATTTTTTTCGACAGAAATCTTGTTCACCATCGCCTGAATCGGGGTCAGCTGATATTTCCCGCCAAACGGCATCAATACGGTGCCCGAACCTATCGTCGAGTCGAACCGCTCTGAGAGTCCTCTCTTTGAACAGACATTCAAATCATCGGCAAGTTTCAGATAATTCTCTTTAAAGGTGCCTTCAATCTTCTTTTCGTAGGAAAGGGGTTGAGCCAGTTCGATATCGATATGTTTTACCGTACCATTGGTATCCAGGAACTCACGGGAAATGTCCACGATATTTTTCCCGTTCCATTTCAGAACAAGTCTTGCCTCTTTGGTTACCTTCGCGACAATCGTCGCTTCCAGATTTTCCGCATGGGCAAGTTCCACGAACTTTCCGGCATCCTTTGCCCCGACTACGACTGCCATCCTCTCCTGGGATTCACTGATGGCAAGTTCGGTTCCGTCCAGACCCTCGTATTTCTTCGGAACGGCATTCAGATCAATCTTAAGACCATCGGCAAGTTCACCAATCGCGACGGAAACCCCGCCTGCCCCGAAGTCGTTACAGCGCTTAATCAGGAGGGATGCTTCTTTATTTCTGAACAGTCTCTGGATTTTTCTTTCTTCGGGGGCATTTCCTTTCTGGACTTCAGCCCCGCAGCTGGCGAGAGATGAAACGGTATGGGCTTTTGATGAGCCGGCCGCACCCCCGCATCCGTCTCTGCCGGTTTTTCCTCCTAAGAGAATGACCACGTCACCGGCCTTTGGGACCTCTCTCCGGACATTTTCCTGCGGAACGGCAGCGATTACCGCACCTAGTTCCATTCTTTTTGCAACATACCCCTCATGATAAATTTCATCGACGATGCCGGTTGCAAGACCGATCTGGTTTCCGTATGAACTGTAACCTGCGGCAGCTGTGGAAACGATCTTTCTCTGGGGTAGTTTGCCCGCCAATGTCTCATTAACCGGTGTTAAGGGATTTCCGGCACCTGTCAGACGCATTGCCGCATAGACGTATGCTCTTCCGGATAAGGGGTCCCTTATTGCCCCGCCGAGACAGGTTGCCGCTCCGCCGAACGGTTCAATCTCAGTTGGGTGGTTGTGCGTTTCATTTTTGAATAACAGCAGCCAGTCTTCGTCTTTGCCTCCGACGTTCACGTTGATTTTGACGGTACATGCATTAATCTCAGCGGACTCGTCAAGCTTATCGAGTTTGCCCTGTTGTTTAAGATATCTGACCGCAATTGTCGCGATATCCATAAGATTGACGGGCTTATCTCTTCCGACAGCTTTTCTGACCGCAAGATATTCATCGAATGCTTTTTGGAGCAGGGGACTTTCGGTTTTAACACTGTCAATGGTTGTCAGAAATGTCGTGTGACGGCAGTGGTCGGACCAGTATGTATCAATCATTCTGATTTCGGTAATCGTCGGGTCCCGTTTTTCACCCGCAAAATATTCCCTGCAGAAGGTAAGGTCTTCCAGATCCATGGCAAGACCATGTTCCCGAATGAATTTGTTTAATCCTGCTTTCTTCAGAGAAGTAAAGCCGGTGAGGGTTTCCACTGTGGTTGGAATATGGTATTGTACGGTCAGAGTATCCGGTTTATCCAGCACCGCCTCTCTGCTCTCGACCGGATTGATGACATATTTTTTTATGGAGTTTACCTGCTCTTTCGAGAGATTTCCCTGAAAAATATAGACTTTTGCAGCATTTACCATGGGTCTTTCTCCCTGGGAAATCAGCTGGATGCACTGGGCGGCACTGTCCGCTCTCTGGTCAAACTGTCCGGGCAGATATTCTACGGCAAAGACTATTTCATCATCGGCATACTCCAACTCATTATATGTTATATCCAGCTGGGGCTCGGAGAAGACCGTTGACCTTGCGTAATCAAACAGCGATTTTTCAATATTTTCGACATCGTATCTGTTTATGATTCGTAATGATGTCAGTTCCTTAATGCCAAGCAGATTCTGCAGTTCATTTTTTAATGATGTTGCTTCGTTTGCAAGAGCGGGTTTCTTTTCTACAAATATTCTGTAAACCATATCAGCATCCCTTATCTGACCCAACGTGTTTCTGCCTTATATGTTGGATATGCATGCAAATTAACTGTTCCCGTACTGCCGTTCGCAGCAGGCAGCCCTTGAAAAATTGGTTGAAGTCATGGGGTGTCAGGATACCTGCGATTATCTAATCTTCCATACATTTATCTGCATTTAATGTGTATGATGGTGTATGTCCTCATTTTTTGAGTATCTTACCAAAGAAGGCTCTGTTATCTCGACAGCTATCGTTCTGCTCGGTGTTGCTGTTATAATTGCATCATCAGTAATTTTCTCAACCACCTATGATAACTTTATCCTGATGATAGTCGGTATCTTTGCTGGAATTATCATCATCATTATTGGCGGGAAGTATGGGAAGTTCAAGAAGCTTGAACAAACAAATGAATGACCCCTGTCAGGTGAACGAAGAGTAGAACTCCTTCAGTTCCCTTCCCGTTTCAGTGGACAACGCCGACTTTTTTACGCCAAAAACCGCCCCCTTTAGCCCGAAGAGTCTGTGGAGACATACAGTTTCGTCGATTGCTATGATTATCAGCAGTA
>DATESH010000006.1:0-2181 GCA_035270965.1 Methanocorpusculum sp. | reverse complement strand
TCCATCATTTTCTGTTTGGTTTCTCCGCATTCTCCGTTTAAAAGTGCCTGATCGTATGTATCTAATTCCATTTTTCACTCATTATTATTCAATTCCATTCTGCACGGATATAATCATCCTCTTTACCCAGAGGCATAGTTGCATCCACACCGGCTTTTACATTCAGTCCGTCTCCGATGCGGCAGGGATCAAGAGAAGAACCCCGGACGCCCGTGATGATCATGACGTCTCTGTCTGCACGGACACGCGTCGCGATAGCATATTCCACATCTGACGGATCGTAGATGTTGATATCTTCGTCAACGATAACCACATGTTTGAGGGATGTGTGAGCGGCGAAGGCTGCCATGATGGCATTTTTGCCGTCCCCTTCGGTCATTTTCTTTATCTGGACGACCGCGTGGAAGTAGCCTGAACCCCCGGGTGTGAGAAAGACATCTTTTACATTCGTGACGCCGGATACTGCCTGGTAGATCTTCGGCTCGTAGGGTGCCCCCATGAGCATTTTGTGTTCTGCTCCTGCCGGCACGATTCCATGATAGATGAAGTCGGGTTTCGTTCTCATGCCGATAATTTCCAGGACGGGTTGTTTTCGGATCGGGTCGTATGTCCCGCTGATGTCGACAAACGGGCCCTCTTCGTGGAGTTCCGGTGTGAGATATCCGTAGAGAATTATTTCCGCATCAGGGACCTGGATACCGTTCGGGCAGGTGTAAAGGTCAAGGTCTTTTCCAAGAATTTCTGCGGCATAGTTCATCTCTTTTGCTTCAGGGACGCGGGTGGATGCGGCGAAAGTGACGGCAGGATGTGTTCCGATTGTGATGGCGACCGGGAGATTTTTTCCTTCAGAGAATGCCTGCTTCATCAGTTTATAGGTGTGACGTCCTTCAACGATTCTCCCGATCAGGTGCGTTTTGTCAAGAACCTGCAGGCGGTGAATCGAGGCGTTGGTGATTCCGTTCCATGCTGAAAAAACAATTCCCGATGTGAGATATCTTCCGGCATCTTCCGGGAAATGTTTCATGATTGGTAGTTGTGTAAGATCTGCCGGGCCGAACTCTAGGTTGCCTGCATCCCGGGTTTTTCCGGAATATGTGCAGGCGGCGAGGGTTTTGACAAGTCTGTCCTTTGGAATGTTCAGGGCGATCGAAAGAGAATCACGGTCAAAAATCGTGTTCATCACGCACCGGTGTCCGTCCACATCTTTGAACAGAAGCATTTTGTTGGTTTTGAAGGCACGTTTCGGGGCTTCGTATATGGAGGATACCGGTTCAGTGATTTCTTCGACGAGTCCTGCCTGTTTCATCTGCAAAATAAAATTTCTCATGTTTTCCATCGTGTTCCAACGGTATGTTTAATCTGACAGTGATCAAGAATTCTCGCAACGATCATATCGGCGAGTTCATCTATTGTTTTCGGGTTTGTGTATAGAGGAGGAGACGCCGGTAAAATGACTGCGCCCGCATCGTGAGCCGCGAGCATATTTATGAGATGCACCCGTGAATAGGGGGTCTCCCGCGGGACGAGGATAAGGGGTCTTCGTTCTTTCAGGCAGACATCGGCCGCTCTTGAGATTAATGTTGTTGAGTAGCCGTTCGCAATCTGGGCAAGGCTTTTCATACTGCAGGGTACGATGACCATTACATCGAATAAAAACGATCCGCTGGCAATTCCTGCTTCAAGGTCGCAGTTTTCCTCGTAATGAACGGGATATCCGGAGAGGTCGACTTTTTCAAGTCTGGCGACGGTCCGGGCGGTTTCCGAGATTATGAGGTAAACCTCAATGTCTATATGCGTGAGTGCCTCAAGTAACCGTTTTGCGTAGAGTATTCCCGAGGCTCCGGTTACTCCGATAACAATCCTCTTCATTTACTCTATTATTATACCTGGTAGCTTATTTTGCTTTGTTGCCCGGCGGATGGATAATACCTCCCGTGAAGCATCGGCGACTTTTTCCAGAATCTCTGACGGGGCGTAGATGCCCAGCCTCCACTGACCCTGTCGTGTGGCATTCATCATGGGTAAAAGCGGGATGATTTCCTCGAAGGCGACGAGATCATGCTGGTTTTGTACCTGGACGTTCATGTGCATCTCTTTTCTGAGGGGCGGGATATCGAGGAGGATTTTTTCTTCTGGGACGTTTGCTGTTTCGGCGATCGCCCGTCGTATCCGTTTTTTATC
>DATESH010000005.1:0-2224 GCA_035270965.1 Methanocorpusculum sp. | reverse complement strand
CAAAAACAACAAAGGGACGATTGCTATGGCAAATGCCGGCCCAAACACCGGCGGCAGTCAGTTCTTCATTAACCTTGCAAACAACAACTACCTCGACAAAGCCCACCCTGCTTTCGGCAAGGTTGTTGAGGGCATGGATGTCGTTGAAAAACTCGGCAAGGTCAAGACCAACTACTCTGACAAACCTTTAGAAGATGTTGTGATTGTAAAAGCAACCCTTCTCTAATTTTTTTAAAAATATGTGCGTAGTTATACGCATTTCAGTTTTACCAGATCCTCTTCTACCGTAGAGCTGGGCTGGAGACCGAATGTTTTCACCAGGACATCTAATACATCCGGGGAAATAAAGTTGGGAAGTGTCGGTCCAAGCATGATGTCTTTGATGCCTAAATGCAGCAGTGCCAGTAAGATCAGAACCGCTTTTTGTTCATACCAGGCGATATTATAGGAGATAGGCAGATCGTTGACGCCGCATTTACATGCATCCGCTAATGTGAGCGCGATTACAACCAGACTGTATGAATCATTACACTGCCCGGCATCAAGGATACGGGGAATCCCTTCAATGTCTCCAAGGTCCAGGAAATTGTATCTGTACTTGGCACATCCTGCAGTGAGGATGATTGTATCTTTTGGGAGAGCTTTGGCAAACTCGGTATAATATTCCCGTTCCTTATCATGTCCGTCACATCCTGCCATCACCACAAATCTTCTGATTTTCCCTGTGCTGATTAGTTCAAGTACTTTTGGAGCAAGAGACACTACCGCATCGTGGGCACATCCTGTCAGAAGTGAGGGGGTGTGCAGATCTTCCGGAGCCCGGCAGGTTTTTGCAAGGTTGATGAGATCGGTAAAGTCTTTGCTTCCGTCGGGATTTTCCAGTATGTGAGGACACCCCGGGAATCCGACCGCCCCTGTGGTGAACACATATTTTTCATAGGAGGCTGCAGGCGGGACCAGGCAGTTTGTAGTAAACAGAATGGGTCCGTTGAATTTTGGGAGTTCTTTCCTCTGATTTGCCCAGGAAGATCCGTAATTGCCTTTAAGGTGGGGATATTTTTTCAGACCTGGATAAGCGTGCGCAGGCAGCATTTCACCATGGGTATAAATATCGATACCTGAATTTACCGTGGCTTTGAGTAAAAGGTCCAGGTCATTTAAGTCATGACCGGTTACAAGAATGCCGGGATTCGTCCCGACCTTAGTCGACACGCTGGTGATCTCCGGAATGCCGAAGGTCTGGTTTGCAGAATCCAGCAGTGCGAGGGTTTTCACCCCGACCTCTCCGCATTCCAGAGCAAGTGAGATCCTTTCCTGGATATCCAAATCCTTGAATCTGGACGCAAGTGCTTTTGTGATAAACGGCAGAATGGTCTCGTCGTTTTTCCCAAGAATGATTACATGTGAATAGTATGCGGCGAGTCCTTTGACGGCAAAGAGCAGGAGAGAATACAGGGACCTGGCATTGACGTCTTCGATTTTATCAAGACCGGTAATGTCAGAATTCACGATTTCTTCTTCAGATGTTGGCGTCCATGCACATTCTGCCGGTTCTCCCGGGACTTTTTGGAGTGCATCTTTATGTGATGTTATGCACGCAAGGTATCCTGCAAACCGGGTTTTATCAAACCCGACATTGGTCAGCGTCGCGAACAAGGCTTCAAGAGCACAGGATTCCAGACTCTTGTTTGCCGATTCCAGCCGATAGGCAAGTCCCGATAGTGAGAAGAGAACAGCATCCTGATATGCCGCAATCATGGCGTTTTTTCCACAGATTCCGCCTGATGTGCAGGCGGGAGATTTTGCTTCCTGGCATTGTTGACAGTACATCTTTTTTACACCTTAGTATCTTTTTGATATTACCTATATTATATATACGAAGTTATATACGAACGAGTTTCCAAAACAATACTATGGATGAGTGCTGCACCGTAAATCTGACAGTCAGGTATCTGACGAAAAAATGGACGTTATTGATCATTCTTGAGTTGTTTAAGGGTGATAATTATACCCGGAGATTCTCGGAACTCAAAGCGAGTCTCCCGGACATTACTGCAAAGATACTCTCAGAACGTTTGCAGGAATTGGAAGCTGAAAACATCATCTCCAAGAAGATTGATGCATCAATCGTTCCAATCAAATCCGAGTACACGCTTACCGAGAGCGGAGTTGAACTGATCGAGGTTATCAGGGATATTAAATACTGGGCATTGAAATGGAAGAT
>DATESH010000004.1:0-4297 GCA_035270965.1 Methanocorpusculum sp. | reverse complement strand
AATATGTTTTAGATGTCCTATGAGTATTGAGTCATTTCGTCCGAAGATTCAGTGGATTTTAACACCCATTGCCAAAACGTTTTCCAAACTGCCGATTACTCCGAACATGTGGAGTGTGGTTTCACTCGTCTGTGCATTTGTTGCCGGGGTGTTTTTCGCGGTTGGTCAGCCGCTTTTAGGCGTGGTGTTTGTCCTGCTTAATGCATTTCTGGATGTTCTGGACGGAGCTCTTGCACGTTATATCGGCATCGCAAGTCCGGTTGGAGATTATCTGGACCATGTTTTCGACAGGTATGCGGATGTTTTCATTGTCACCGGCATAATAATCTGGGGAGTCCGGACCTGGCAGTCCCTGGTTCCCGCATGGATAATCGGTATATTTGCGATTACCGGAGTTCTGCTTTCATCCTATATGGGAACCCAGGCACAGGCAGTGGGTCTCAAGCGGAATTACGGCGGGCTTCTCGGACGTGCAGACCGTCTGGTTCTGCTGATGGCGTTCGGTATTGCCGAGTTCATTTATCCGGCGCCGATTCTTTTTGGTCTGCCGTTCCTTGGCTGGATGCTTGTTATCTATGGTTTGCTCGGGCATATCACCGCAATACAGAGATTCGCGATGTCGCTTAAGGAACTGATTGCAAAGAAAGGCAATTAAAATACACTAATTTTAGCGTTTTTCAAAAAAAGTTTGTTCATTGACCAGGTCTATGACCCGGTCAGTCTTCATTACTGTGATACTGGCAGTTCAAGCTTTTTGTAGCAGGTAATTTCCAGAACGCCATTTTTCAGATGGGTCTGGGTCCGTGACGGATCAATCTCTGACACTGGAATCACTGCTGAGTATTCACGTTCTTCTCCGGCATTGAGCTGGAGTTTACCATCCTGGTATGCGATGAAGAAATCATCCTGACACTCGCTAGGAAGTTCGGTCTGAATAATTACTGTATCCCCATCTTCGAACATCTCGATTGGAATCGTCTTGCTGCGAAATTCTTCGGGGGTCAGATGGATCTTTCCACCGGAAAGAACGAATTTTACGCCAATGACCGGTGAAAGTTTTCCATCATTTTCTCCGGAAACGTGGTTAACCAGTATTTTATGGATTATGTCCATTAAGTCCTTGTATGCATCATCTGGTATATCCGGCATAATATTTCATCTCCAAGATGAGGAAATAATTCCTCATTCATTTGTACTTCTAATTATCTCTTTAATTCTGCTAAAGTCTTTCTGATGGGAGACTACAAGTCCGTCGAGTTCCCGGAGTTCCGGGGTGAGCTCTTCATCTTTATATTCTGCCCTTTCTAAGACCGAAACAGCCTTTTCCAGCGTTTTTCTTTCCTCTTCGTTGAACCGGTACTGCCAGGAACTCTTCTCTGCGTCCCGTCTTCCGGCTTTATCGAGCGAGGGTCTCACGCGCTTTAACGCGGCTTCAAAGTGGTGATTATTAATCTTCACACTGGCTACTGCAAGTGAGATTTCGGTTGCGTCGCGCCCTGCCATTGCTTTGACAAATTCGCGAATCGCAACCATCTTCGCTTCGCGGACGAGTGCCTCGATATCCGCACCCACAAACCCTTCGGTTTTGTCGAGCAGCTTCTCGATGTCGACATCCTCTGCGAGCATTCCTTTGATGCCGTTTATGTAGACATCCAGAATCTGCTTTCTGCCCTCACGGTCCGGCGGCGGAACGAAGATGTGCTGTTCCAGTCGTCCGGGACGGAGCAGTGCTGCGTCTATCAGGTCGGGACGGTTGGTTGCCCCGATTACGACCACGTTTTTCAGCTCTTCGAGTCCGTCCATTTCGGTGAGGAACTGGCTGACCACACTTTCGGTCACGTGGGATGAGCCTTCATTACCTCCTCTTTTTGGAACGATCGAGTCGATTTCATCAAAGAAGATAATCGACGGCGAGGCAAGCCGGGCTTTTCTGAAGATTTCCCGGATGCCTTTCTCGGACTCGCCCACCCACTTCGACATGAGTTCAGGACCTTTGACTGAGATGAAGTTGCACTCTGACTCGTTTGCGAGTGCCTTCGCGAGCAGTGTTTTTCCGGTCCCGGGCGGTCCGAACATGAGAAAACCCTTGGGGGATTTTGTTGCGAACTGTTTGTAGACATCCCCGTATTTGAGCGGCCACTCGACCGCCTGCCGGAGTTCTTCTTTGACCGAGTCAAGTCCGCCGATATCTTTCCAGTGAACATCCGGAACCTCGACGAGAACTTCCCGCATGGCACTCGGCTGAACCATTTTAAGCGCAGCTTCGAAGTCTTCCGAGGTAACTTTCAGGTTTTCGAGTATTTCGGCATTGATCTCCTCGTCAGGGTTCATTCCGGGGAATGCCCGCCTTAGAGCGTGCATTGCCGCTTCTTTTACGACCAGGGCAAGGTCTGCCCCGACAAATCCATGGGTGGAGTTTGCGTATTTTATCAGATTGACATCTTCTGAAAGGGGGACGTTTCTTGCGTGAATCTTAAGGATTTCATGCCGTCCTTCTTTGTCAGGAACGCCAATCTCGATTTCACGGTCGAACCGGCCGCCCCGGCGGAGTGCCGGGTCGATGGAATCAGGCAGGTTGGTTGCTGCGATAACGATTACTTTACCACGGCTCTTCAATCCATCCATTAAGGATAAGAGTTGGGCAACGACACGGCGTTCCACATCGCCTTTGGACTCCGCACGTTTCGGAGCAATCGAGTCGATTTCGTCGATGAAGACAATCGAGGGTGCATTCTCTTCGGCTTTCTTGAAGATCTCACGGAGTTTTTCCTCGGAATCCCCATAATATTTGGAGATGATCTCCGGACCGGAGATTGTTTCAAAGTATGCTCCCGCTTCATTTGCCACCGCCCGGGCAATGAGGGTCTTACCGGTTCCGGGCGGTCCATAAAGAAGGACTCCTTTCGGCGGCTCGATACCGAGTTTCTCAAAGACTTCAGGGTGACGGAGCGGATACTCGATCATCTCACGGACCTGGGAGAGTTCCCTTCCAAGACCGCCGATATCCTCGTAATGGATATTGCCGGCAGACTTTCCTTTCGGGGCATCCTCGCCTCTGTAGATGGAGTCCTTGTAGTTTACGGTGGTCTCCGACCCTACAATTGCCACATCTCCGGGTGAAACTTCTGACACGGCGAAGTCAACGTATTCTGTGTTGTAGCTTCCGATACCGCCCCAGTATGCATTGAACTGATCCTGTGCCTGGGTCTGGATACCGAATGTCAGTATCTGACCGGTGGTAATCGGGCGGCCGGCATATTTGTTTCTAATCGTCTGCTCAAGAGCACGGCTGTCAAGTCCGATGTTCTGGGATACCGGCTGGAGCGTGATTTTTACTGCAGTCTTCGGGACGACTTTTTCGACAACGACTGTGTCTCCGATGCCGGCTCCGGATGTCCGGCGGGTATCACCATCAATGGCTATGCTCCCGGAACCGGAAACGGAAGAACGCATGACTTTTGCAGTGCCGGTACGTTTGCCGGTGATTTTGACAAAATCACCCGAGTCTACCCCGAGTTTTGTCATAACGTCATTGTTTATTTTCGCATAACCACGACCGACGTCATCGTAGTCAGCTTCCTGAACAATTAAAGATAATTTAGTGTTGGGTTCTGTCATTCATATCACTCCTAATTGTTAATTACTATACGTAAGTTTGGACCGGTATTTAAACTAATTGTAGGGGCAGGATAAATCACGGTCACAGAAGGCTTTTTATAGGCGCACAATACATCAAACTACGCGCCGCGCATATGCGGAGGTTGATAGGTATCATTTTTTTCGTAGTTTTGCATAAGTATATTTCAATACAGGGATAATTAGTTTGGTGATACAAATGAAAAAGACATTACTTACAATTCTTCTCATTTTTGCGGTTTTTGCACTTCTTGCCGCCCCGGCAGCTGCAGAAGAGCAGACTGACAAAGTTATTCTGGTTTCCGGATACGGGCTTTCCGCCACTTCCCCGGACAAGGTGACGATTACGTTTGCCGTTGAAACAGTAAATCCCGATGCAGAAACTGCACAGGCGGAAAATGCCGAGCTTATGGCCGATGTGATAGCAGCGATGAAGAGTGCGGGAATCACGGATGAGAACATCAAAACATCAGGCTACACGATTTCCTCCTATGTCCTGAGTGAATATAATCCGGGCGAGTGGAAGAATGGAACGACCGTATACGAAGTAAAGAATTCTGTCGAGATTATCTCCTACAATGTTGACATGGCAGGATCCTATATCGATACCGCGGTCCAGGCAGGAGCAAATAGTGTCAGCGGTCTCCAGTTCGGTCTTTCC
>DATESH010000003.1:0-2117 GCA_035270965.1 Methanocorpusculum sp. | reverse complement strand
CTGCTGATACAGAGAAGAAAATCTCATGCAGAAAATCGAAACAGGAATCCACAGGAGATACCGTCAGACCGGCTAAAGCTGCAAAGAAGACCTTAAGCAAATGTGAAAAGGAAAAGGCGGCAGAACAAACCCTTATTGCCTACCTTCAGTGCAAGGGGGCTTACCTCAAAAACCAGACTGCAATAGAAAGCATGGAGGATGAGGAGGTTGACGTGGATGAAAAGGCTGATGAGCTCCCGGATGATTTCCTTTGCGGTTTTCATGCGTCAGAGGAATACGCATGCGCTCTTGCGGCATACAAAAACAGACTTAATCATAAAAATATCCTGTTATGCGACGCTAATGAAGAGGATATCCCAGAATATCCTGCCAAATCAAAATAAAGCCCCTATTTTTATCCTACGTGCATTACCGAAAAAATATGCGCGTTAGTTCGACAAACGTAGAACTATGGCTTAGACAATCGTAGAATGTTCTCTGCAAACCACAGGTTTATAATAATTCTACATGATAAATAATGTATAATACAGATTCGCGGGGTTTCATCCCTGCGAACGTGGAAAATACAGGAGTACCGACATGTCAGTCAATGCAACAAAAATGCTGTCTGAAGCAGATGGATATAATCTGCTTCGTCAGTTTAACGTACCTGCGCCGACTTTTGAAATCGTCCAGTCACCGGATGATGCAGCAAAAGCCGCAACCAAGATCGGCTACCCCGTAGTCATGAAAATTGTCTCCCCCCAGATCATCCACAAGAGTGATGCGGGCGGAGTTGTTGTTGGGATTAAAACGGATGCCGAAGCAAAAGACGCATTCAATAAAATCATAGCCTCTGTTAAAGAATATAATGCCGATGCAGAAATCAAAGGCATCATTGTCGAAGAGATGGCAAAACCCGGACTCGAACTTATCATCGGCGGAAAAATCGATCCGGCATTCGGTCGTGTTCTCACTTTCGGTCTGGGCGGCACTCTGGTGGAGTTTATCAAAGATGTCGGCATCCGGCTTCTTCCATGCTCTGATGAGGAGATCAGAAGCCTTATTCACCAGATTCGGGGATACGCCCTTATCAAAGGATATCGTGGAGAGGCTCCAAAGGACGAAGAGTTCCTGTTCCAGACATTGAAGAACGCATGTGCATTTTTCGAGCAGAATGAGACCGTCACTGAGTTTGATATCAACCCTCTGCGTCTCTATGAGAAGGGCGGGTGCGCAGTTGACGCGCGTGTGATAGTTCAGGATAAACCGGTAAAATTGCCGGCTCATTTTGACCCGGCAAGGATTGTGCCGCTCGATTACTACAAACCAAGAAGTGTGGCTGTCATCGGTGCATCCGATGATAATACCAAGATGGGATATGCGGTATTCCGGAATCTTCTGCAGTTCCCGGGCAGAGTCTACCCGGTTAACAACAAGCGTGATGAAATCCAGGGTGTCAAATGCTATCCGACGCTGGGTGATATTCCCGGGCCGGTGGATATGGTCGCAATTACTGTGCCTGCTCAGCTTGTCCCAGGTATTATGAGCGAGTGCGGTATGAAAGGAGTGAAGATGGCAGTTGTTATCACCGCCGGATTCAAGGAGATGGATGAAGATGGACGTGCCCTTGAAAACCGCATGGTCGAGATTGCCAGAAACTATGGTATCAGAATCATTGGTCCGAACTGTCTGGGTCTGATTCTGCCGCCGTTCAAACTCGATACGACCTATGTTTCCACCTCGCCTCTGCCTGGTGACATTGCGTTCATCTCCCAGTCTGGTGCAATCGTGAATGCAGTTGTCGGAATTTCACTCTCAGAAGGGTCCGAGATGGGTTATTCCGAGGTTGTCTCGGTCGGGAACCAGTGTGATCTGGATTTCCTTGACTATATGAGCTATGCCCAGCGTGACCCCCACACCAAATCAATCATCCTCTATGTTGAGGAGATTAAGAACGGGGTTGCCTTCATGGAGATGGCAAAAGAGATTACGAAGACAAAACCCATTGTCGCCATCAAGGCAGGTTCATCCAAGAGAGGTCAGGCTGCCGCAGCCTCGCATACCGGATCTCTTTCAGGCTCCTTTGATGTGTATATGGAAGCCTTCCGAAAGTGCGGAGTCGTGCCGGTAAAAAC
>DATESH010000002.1:0-2085 GCA_035270965.1 Methanocorpusculum sp. | reverse complement strand
AATGTGTTCCCGTCAGCTATCGAGCATGCTCTTTTGAGAAATTCGTATCTGACGAGTCATTTCATGATTGAGGTGTTCAGAAAGGGACCTCTTGATGATTTGCTGATAAAGGTAGAATTAAAGCCTGATGCGATGACAGATAGTATTAACGGTTTGATGGAAATGCAGATGAATACCGAACGTGTTCTTCGGGATGCCCTGAATGTTTCTGTTAAAATCGAACTTTGTCCGCCGAATTCCCTTCCGCGTTTTGAGGGTAAAGCAAAGCGTGTAATTGATCACCGGGTGATTTAAATGACGGAAAAATACATTATCAAACAGTTGTCGATCTTTTCGGAAAACAAGGCAGGAAAACTTGCAGCGATTGCGAAGATTTTCCTTGATACCGGAGTTTCAATCCAGGCATTCAATATTGCCGAGGCAAATAATTTCGGTGTTGTACGGGCTATTGTTGATAAGCCGGAGATTGCATTCACTGAGTTTGCCAAACAGAATTACGCTCTGCAGTATACTGATGTTCTCGCGATTAAGATGAAGGATGTCCCGGGCGGACTTTATGAGGTGGCAAATCTCCTGGGAGGTCTTGGCATTAATATTGAGTATGCGTATGCATTCCGTGCAGGAGCTTACGGAGCACTGATTGTGAAGGTGACCAATCCGAGAGCTGCGGCAGAAAAAATCATTGATGCCGGTCTCGAACTTCTTCCGGCGAAGGATTATAACTTCTAATCAGAATATTTTTTTTTAATTTAGTGTTTTTGTGCGGTGGTGATGTACGCCTGCCAAATTACCCGATGAAATAAAATTACCTCAAAAAAGAGTTGAGAGATATTCTTATGATTTTTTTACAGCGTCCCGGTTCTGCCGGTAGGATTTTTGCCTGGGGTCAAGTTTCATGGCCCGTTCAAATGAAACGACAGCATCTTCTTTTCGTTTCAGATATGCGCATGCCACGCCTTTGATGCTCCAGCTTTCAGCATCGTCCGGGGTGAGCAGGAGGACTTTTTCGATTGAAGCGAGACCCGCTTCATACTCGTTACACCGGAGATACAGATTCGCCTGCATTTTGAGAAGTCGGGAATCGTCTGGGACGGCAGTGAGTCCGGCAGTGAGGGTTTCTTTTGCCTCGTT
The DNA here is from genome assembly GCA_035270965.1 of Methanocorpusculum sp. Classification (GTDB taxonomy): domain Archaea; phylum Halobacteriota; class Methanomicrobia; order Methanomicrobiales; family Methanocorpusculaceae; genus Methanocorpusculum. The sequence continues at coordinate 954 of DATESH010000002.1, read as the reverse complement.
CACTTTTTTGAGTAATGTCTGGGCATGAGCTTTGTGAAGATATGCGGGGACACATGAAGGGTCGATGGACAGGGATTCTTCTGATGTATGCAGGGCTCCATCCGTGTCGCCGGCGAAGATGAGATAGCCTGCTTTGTTTGCAAGAAGAGCAGGTGAATAGGGGGAGATTGTCAGAGCTTCCGAGATTGCATTCACTGCATCGGAATATTTTCCTGATTCGGCAAGAAGCCTGGCATGTTCGGCAGGAAACCGGAAATCAGCCGGAAACATTTTTGCGGCGGTTGTATAGGTTGTCAGTGCTTCTTTTGTCTCGCCGTTTTTCTCGAAGAGACAGCCGAGATTGAACCAGACGTCCGGGACGCCGGGTCGGATTCTGACTGATTCCCCGTAACAGAAGATGGCTCCGCGTGTATCGCCCGATTCCATCCGGCTGGTTGCCTCTTTACACCAGAGGACAGGGTCGGACGGGTTAGCGACCCGGGGTTTTTTGCTCATTTGCATATCATCCCGGCGGTATTCACTTTTTATCCCACCTGAGGAGCTGGGAGAGGCTCCCAAGGGTCCCGCCCCGGCGTATTTCTTCACGGACCCTGATCTCGGTTTTGTGAACCTCGACTGCACGCCGTGCGACTTCGTATGCCCGTTCTCTTGGAATGACGACGACTCCTGACAGATCGCCGATTATCCAGTCGCCGGATCTGACCGTCTGACCGCATACCGGGATTTCGGCGTTGATTTCACCAAATCCCTTCGGTTCTCCTGCATTCGGCTGAACGGATCTCGCATACACCGGTAAGCCGAGTGTGATAATATCATCCCAGTCCCGCACGGCACCGTCGATAATTATGCCGGTCACTCCTTTGTTTTTGGCAGAGCGTGTGGCAAGTTCGCCCCATGGAGCGATGTCAGTCTTGCCGTCATTATTGATGACAAGCACGTCGCCGGGTTTGCACA
>DATESH010000001.1:0-3890 GCA_035270965.1 Methanocorpusculum sp. | reverse complement strand
CACTTCGTTCATTCTGAGCGGCTCAAATATTGAAATCGATCTGCCGACCGCACTCTGCTGGGTTGCCGGTGCGACAACGCTTACATCGGCAAATGTTGAAAGGGCATCATATGCAGCCCATAAACCACTGGAATTGATACCATCATCATTGGTTAAGAGTATTTTTGGTCGGGGCATTCTTCTCAGATATGTTTCATTGGAGAGGTAATACACTTTTGGGTTCCGGTGACATTGATTATATACAGAATGCCTCCTGCATAGAGATTATTTCAGGCTGGTGTTTCGTAATCTATATATTTCAGCACATCCTTCATTTTATGCACATTCGCTGCGGTGGCCTAGCTGGTTAGGGCGCGGGACTCATAATCCCGAGATCGGGGGTTCGGATCCCTCTCGCAGCACTGTTTTCTTATAAATGGTTCTTTAAAGTTATATTCTAGGGATTGTTCTGTATTTTACCTTCCAGGAACTGTGTTCACTGTGCATATTTTCCCGGCGGAACCGGTAAATCAGGTTTCATCTGTAACCTGGCGCGTTTTTGAGTGGGTAGAATCAGCAGGCTTCGTATCTATATCGGGGGTCATTCTATTTCCGGACGAAAACCGGGATAGATTCGGAGTTGAAATACTTTTTCATCCACAAGGATTATTCTCACAAACTATCCATAAATACAAAACGGAGGTGCGCCTCACTATGAAAACTCTACTCTACTACTTTACCGGAACAGGCAATTCACTTGCCGTAGCTAAAGCAATCTCCACCCGTCTCCCCGACACCGAACTTGCACCCATCCCCAAACTCATGCTTGCAGGTGAAAAAATTACCGTTCCGGCAGATGTAAACATTGGACTAGTATACCCGCTCTACGGAATGGGTCTCCCAAACATCGTAGCAAAATTCTTTACTCTCCTTGACCTCACTCACGCAGAGTATGTTTTCTCTGTCGTCACCGAAGGCGGCAAAAGTGGTTCACCAACAAAACAGATATCCGCCCTTTGTGAAAAAAGCGGGCACAAACTCGATGCCAGCTGGTGGATTCAGATGCCCGACAACTACATTCCCCTTTCCGACCCACCGACGAAACCCGTTGAGAAAATCATACGGGAAAATGCGGTTCGTAAAGTTTCCGTCATTGTGGAGGAGATTAAAAAACACCGGCATGTCCTTTCAGGTTTCAGTTTCACCGGCACCCTTATGCGTGTAATCTATGGTCCCTTCATATCACGTATACATAATTTCGACAAAAAATTCATCGTAAATCCTTCATGTAACGGATGCCTGATTTGTGTCCAAGTCTGTCCGGTGAATAACATCCGCGGTCTTCCCCACGGAAAGAAGGAATGGCTCCACAAATGTGAAGGCTGCCTTGCCTGTCTTCAGTTCTGCCCGGTACAGGCAATCTCCTGTGGCAGAAAAACTATCAACCGTTCCCGTTATCATCATGCAAATGCGACAATTGCTGACATGATTAAGCAGAAAGGCGGCCCTGAAGTAAAGTAATCAGGTCATCCCTCCTCACTATTTTTTAGAGATATATGTATGCGGATCCGATGATTTGCCGGCACAAAACTTGTACTTTCGATAAAACCCATCTATGATTCCGAAATCCGCTTAAAGTGAACGTGTATATATTCATCGAACATAAATATTAGTTCAATATGCACTTCCCCAAATACGACATCAACAAATACGATCCGAAACGTATGGTGGCAATACCTGCCGCTCTTTTCGGCATCGCTCTGGTGATTGTCATTATTACTTTCGCAATGACAGGGATGCCTGTCACACCCGGCATTGATTTTGCCGGTGGAACTGCCGTCACCATCCACACGGATGATACCAAAGAAGAGATTGTCGCTTTTTATGATGGATATGATATGAAAGCCATCGATGCAGGTATCGGATCCGGAGGTTACTACCTAAAGTTCGGTCCCATGTCCAATGAAGAAATGATGACGTTCAACGATTACACCCTTGCCGAATATCCTGATGCGAGCATTGATCAGATAGGTGCAAACTTCGGATCTACTCTCCAGAGTCAGGCAATGTGGGCTATTTTGTTCGCCTTCATCGGAATGGCTGTGGTAGTATTCATCGCATTCAGGAAGATCATACCTGCTGTGACCGTCGTATGTGCAGGAGTTGCCGATATCACTATTACTGCGGCAGTCATGAACATCATCGGTATTGAACTCTCCCTTGCAACAACTGCGGCCCTCCTGATGTTGATTGGTTACTCGGTTGACAGCAATATTCTGCTGACGACAAAAGTTCTCAAGCGTCAGGGAACGCTCGGGGATAAATTGTCCGGAGCATTCCGGACCGGTATCATCATGACGACCACAACACTTGGTGCAATTATTGCCATGTTCATTGTTGCATTCGTAGGTCTGGTTCCAACGCTCTACAACATTGCTGCCGTTTTAATCATCGGTCTGATTTCAGATATAATTTTCACCTGGGTATTTAATGCAGGAATTCTCCGTCTGTATTTTGCCAAGACAAATGAGAAACCGCAGTATACTCCAAAACAACCAAAAAAGAATATTAAAGGTGCTAAACAATGAGTTCGAAAAAGATGTCCGCACCAAGAAAAGAGAAGAAGGTGTACACAGGCTGGGCTGCTGTTATCAGGGACCCGAGAGTGATTCTCGTACTCGTATTGGTGGCTCTGTCTCTTGCAGCAATCTTTGTCCCGTTCACTGACCGGGAAGGTGTTACAAATCTTCAGTTTGGTCTTGATTTAGAGGGAGGCTCGTGGATTCAGCTTGAATTCCAGTCTGAAGTTGTAACAATCGGTCAGGGTGCCGATATAGACGCTGTCGCTGAAAGTATGGGGACAACGCTTGACTGTACTGTCGTTCCGATAGACGAGACAAAGGTCGAAGTCCAGAAAGCGGCGACCGAGGACGAACTTCGTGCCGCAGTTGAGGCAGCGGGTGCCAACTATATCGGATATGAGCCGGGAGTCGGTACAGATACTGCCGACAGTGTTAAACGGATTCTTGAATCCAAGCTTAACAGCCTGGGTACAAGTGATGTGAAGATCAACACTCTCACGAATTTCAATGGTGTTGCCCAGTATGTCCGTGTCGAGATGGCGGGCGTAGATATGCAGACTGCTCAGGAACTCGTAGGAACCCAGGGTCTTTTCGAACTTCGTATCGTTACAACCGGAAATGAAACGGCTCATATTTTATACGGCGATTCGGTCATTTCAGTTCAGACGCCTTCCCAGAATCCTGCCGGCTCCGATAACTGGGGCGTGGGATTCGGTATTGATAATGCCGGTGCAGAAGCTCTTCAGCAGGCCTGTATCTATTATGGTGCAACTACAAACCCAAGTGCCCACGAACTGGTCATGTATCTTGATGGTAATCTTGTATATAGTGCCCCGCTCTCATCCGATCTTGCTGCTTCAATCTCCAAAAATCCGGTGAACAGTCTGTATGCAGGAACCGGTTCCGGCGATGCAGGCAAGGCACAGGCGCAGGAGCTTGAAATTCATCTGCGTGCCGGTGCTCTGCCAGTAGAAGTGGAGATTGCCGGATCTGGCTCAACCTCGGCTGTCCTCGGGGATTACTTCAAAGTCATATGCGTGATTGCAGGAATTGCCGCTCTTGCGGCTGTTGCTTTACTGGTGTATCTGAGATACCGCACACCTCAAATCGTTCTCCCGATGATTGGAACGAACGTTGCTGAGATCATCATTCTTCTCGGCATAGCGGTCTTTATCCAGCAGCTGGATATTGCAGCTATAGCGGCTTTGATTGCGGTTCTTGGAACCGGCATTGACCAGCTGGTCATTATCACCGATGAAGTCATTCACGAAGGCCGTGTCCCGTCCCAGGCTCTCTATCTCAAGCGTCTGAAAAGGGCGCTTGTCATCA